>JAIRMK010000083.1 GCA_031258755.1 Prevotellaceae bacterium | reverse complement strand
CTCCTTTCTTGTTTTTTATTACAGGAAAGGGTGAAGAAATGAATGTGGCGTTGAATGTAGAAGACATGACGCACAGTAGTATTACAGGCAGTCCGGTGAACGAACAATATCTCGCTTATACGGAAAGCAGCGATTCGCTTGATAGCGCTATAGAAAAATTAATTGAGGATTACACGCAGAAAGAAGAAACGCTATCTGAAAATAAACACATAAAAGCTGCGGAAAAGAAAAAATTATTAGCCGAAGCGGAAAAAGAAGTAAACGCCGCGTATGAGGTGTTGAAAGCAAAGAAAGGAGAATTGACCAAAGACTTTGTGCTGGCCAATGTGAATAACATGGCGGGACAGCGAATGTTCCTTCAAATGCCGTATGCCTTTAATGTAGAGGAGTTAGCCACATTGGTGGCCAACATAGAGGATAAGGAAACCGAAGTGGCAAAGGCGATACAGACCCGTTTGACGAATTTGAAAAATGTGGCGACAGGTAGTCCTTTTGTAGATGTGGAATTGAATGACGTGAATGATAAGTCGGTGAAATTGTCGTCGGTAGCGGGTAAGGGAACGTATGTGCTGGTTGATTTTTGGGCTTCGTGGTGCGGCCCGTGCCGTCGCGAAAATCCGAATGTGGTGGCGCTGTACAAGCAATATCATGATAAGGGATTTGATATCGTGGGTATCTCGCGCGACAATAATAAGGATGCATGGCTAAAAGGCATTGCTGAGGATGGTTTGACTTGGACACACCTGTGGGATAAAGACGGCGTGGCCTGTAAGTCGTATGCGATTGATTTCATCCCTACCACTTTCTTGCTTGATAAGGAAGGAAACATTATAGCCCGCGGTTTACACGGCGACACGTTGCGCAATAAGTTGAAAGAACTGTTAGGTGAATAATTTTTGATGATTTTTACGGGAGTACTAAAAAATGCATTTCTCATCACCGGCTTGGTCATGGTGATGATGTTGCTGATTGAGTACTTTAATGTGTATTCCCATGGGCGGTCGTTTCGGAAGATAGAGCGGTCGCGCATGGGGCAGGTGTTGCTCGGCGCCTTGTTGGGGCTTGTCCCCGGCTGTATCGGCGGGTTCGCACTGGTTTCCCTGTTTACACACCGCATTGTGAGTTTCGGTGCGCTGGTGGCGATGATGATTGCCGCCACCGGCGACGAGGCTTTCGTGCTGTTCGCCGTAATTCCGAAAACCGCACTGCTGTTAAATGCAATCCTGTTCGCATTGTCGTTGGTGGCAGGATTAATTGTTGATCGTGTGATAAAACGCTTCCCGGCGCCTTTCTCACAGCGGCATTTTGCCATCCATGAACACGAGGAGGAGGCGCATAATGACATTCCTTTCTTCAAAAGACTAACTTATAACCTGCGGCATCTATCTTTTCAAAGGGCGTTGCTGCTCTTCGGCTTGCTGGTGTTTATGCTGAGCATGCTGTTCGGGTTGTTTGAGCATGACCATGTTCATGTCGAAGGGGTGTGCCATCACGACGGATTTTTATTTACGGAGCGTTGGCTGAACCTGCTGTTTGTGGGCTTGAGCGCGGTGGTGCTGGTGCTCATTGCGGCGGTGAATGAGCATTTCCTCGAGGCGCATTTGTGGGGGCATCTTATCAAAAAACATTTTTTGAAAATTTTTGTATGGACGCTCGGCGCCCTGCTGCTTATCCAGTACGGCTTGCAGTATTTCGACGTGCAACACTGGATTAGTGAAAACCCCATGCCCGTGTTGTTTGCGGCGGCGCTTATCGGCATTATTCCCGAGTCGGGGCCGCATATTGTGTTCATCACGCTTTTTGCGTCGGGACATATTCCGTTTAGTATCCTGCTGGCCAACTCGGTGGTGCAGGACGGCCACACCGCCCTCCCGCTGCTGGCCGAGAGCAAGCGCGGCTTCCTGTGGGCCAAGCTGATTAACGTGGCGATAGGCCTTGCCGTGGGGTTTGCCGGATACCTGTTCGGGTTTTAGCTCATTTTTCTTAATAATTTTTAATAAAAAGCATGAGGCAGCGGGTGAGGAAATAAAATGCACATTCTCAAAAGTTTGTGAAGTGGTAAGCCGTTGGCCGGAGTATGCAAAAGCCGCTGAGTTAGAAATTTAGCCTTGCAAGTATTATATAAAACGCAACTGAAAGTTACACAAAATAGGTTTATATTTGACAGCGTATTAGTGCGTTACGAAAGTTATTTGTGTAAATATTTATTGGACTTTATATAAGTGCTTTTAAGCATGCAAAAAATAAATAGCTGAATGACGGTCTATTTTTTAAGCAGTTAATTTTCAGCATATTAAGTATTGTTCAAAACTTTTTGTGTAAAAAAATGGAAAAAGATATATAGAAAATGTAAAAAAGTGGAAAATTTTCCATAAATTTGCCCTTGAAATAATTTACGTACAAAAACATCAATATTATGCCCCTGTTTATCGGCGAATATACCGGCAAGCTCGACGACAAAGGCCGCCTGATTTTCCCTTCGGAATTCAGGATGCAGGCCGGGGCTGCGAATGTACAGTACGTGGTGCAGAAGGATGTGTTGTGCGCCGGTTCGCTCGCCATGTATGCCCTGGACGAGTGGACGAAGCGGTCGGAGCTGGCCCGCTCGAGAATCAACCTGTTCACGCGCGAAGGCGTCAAGGCCTGGGAGGAGTTTAACCGCGACCGGGTGCTGGTGATACCCGACGAGAAAATGGGACGCATCACCATCCCGAAATTTTTACTGGAATATATACGTGTGCAGAAAGAGGTGACGTTTGTGGGGGAAGATACTATCATCAGGTTGTGGGCGAAAGAGGCATGGAAGGCCGGGCCCGAAGAGGATGAAAAGCGGAGGGACGAAGAACGCGCCAATCTCATTGAAAAATTGTTAGGATAAAAACCGTGAATGTCGTTTATCATACGCCGGTGATGCTGCATCAAAGTGTGGATGCGCTTTGTGTGAAGCCCAACGGGGTTTATGTGGATGCGACATTTGGCGGCGGCGGACATGCGCGGGAGATTTTAAACCGCTTGAAAAACGGACGGCTTATTGCGTTCGACCGCGACGCCGACGCCGGCGCAAACAGGATGGAGGACAAGCGTTTTTTTTTAATCCAAAATAATTTCCGGTTTATGCGCGGGTTATTGCGCAACGAAGGAATTACGGATGTTGATGGCGTGTTGGCCGATTTGGGGGTGTCGTCGCACCAGTTCGACACGGGCGAGCGGGGGTTCTCGTTTCGCTTCGAGGCGCCGCTCGACATGCGGATGGACAGGGGAGGGGCGCTCACGGCGGCACAGGTGGTGAACAGTTATCCGGAAACGCAGCTTTGCGCTGCGCTACGAAATTACGGCGAAGTGGAACATGCGGCGCGTGCGGCTAAATTACTGGCGGAGGCGCGTGCGCGGAAAGCCATAACGACCATTGGCGATTTGAAGGAGGCGCTGGCGCCTTGTGTGCCGAAGGTGATGGAGCATAAATATCTCGCAAAGGTTTTTCAGGCGTTGCGAATAGAGGTGAATGGCGAGATGAAAGCGCTGGAACAGTTGTTGGCGCAAGCGTTGAAAGTGTTGAAGCCCGGCGGCCGTTTGGTGGTCATCACCTATCATTCGCTGGAAGACCGGTTGGTGAAGAATTTTATGCGGGCGGGTAACACGGAAGGAAAAATAGAGAAAGATATGTTCGGGAAGGCGATAACGCCTCTTGCGGTAATTACAAAAAAGGCCATTGTTCCCGAAGAAAACGAAATACAAAAAAATACCCGTGCACGCAGTGCAAAATTGCGGGTTGCGGAGAAAAAGTAAGGTAAGCATGGAAGAAGTTAAAAATACAAGTCGTAAGAAGAAGGCCCACATCGTGAAAAATGTGGTGTCGGGCGATATGTTTTTTAATGTGTTGTGGACAAAGCATCGTCGCTACCTCTCGCTGCTGTTTATATTGGGTATATGCTACATCTCCAAGCGCTACTATGTGGAGCAAACGATGTATGAGGCAAAGCAAATGGAAATAGAAGTAGAACGGGCGCGTATGGAATACACGATTCGCTCGTCGGAACTCATGCGTTTGAGCAAACGTTCTTCCGTGGAGCAGGAATTGAAAAAACGCAATATGACCCTTGTCGCGCCTCAGCGTCCGCCGAAACAAATAAAAATGAATTGATATGCAACTGCCGAAAAACATTCCGTTACGTCTTGGCATCATTTATCTTATAATGGTGTTGCTCGGTGTATTGATTATATGTAAGGTTGTGCGCTTACAGTTTGACGTCGAGCTTAAGGAAAAAGTCAAGAAAATAAGTTACTACACGGAAGAACTTAGCGCCAAGCGCGGCGATATTTTGACGCACGATGGACGGTTGCTGGTAACATCGTTGCCGCAATACCGGTTGTACATGGATTGCATGTTGCCCGACGAGCCGGTATTCATGTCCGGTGTGAAGGGTTTGTCGGTGGCGCTGTCGGGATTTTTTAAGGACAAAACGGCGGCCGAATATGAAAAGATATTGCGTGACGGCCGTGCGAAAAAACGGCGTTATGTGAAGTTGGGCAATCGTACGATAAAGCATACGGAGTTGGAGAAAGTATATCAATTTCCGATTTTCAAACAGGGATGGCGCGAGCAGGTATATGACCGGAATAAGGGCGGGGGTATTTTTGAAGTGAAGAATGTGCGCACGGCCTCTTATGATAACTTGGCGTCGCGCACGTTGGGACTGGCGAATGAAAACGGCGTGGCGGTGGGCGTGGAAGGCGCTTTTGATGATGTACTGAAAGGAACGCCGGGAAAACGGCTACTGCGCCGGATTGCAAACGGCGAATGGGTGCCCGTGAACAGCATGAGCGATGTGTCGCCGCGTAACGGCTACGACGTGGTTACTACACTCGACGTAGATATTCAGGACGCCGCCGAAACCGCCCTGCGCGACCAGCTTAAAAAATCGTCCGAATTTGAGGCCGGAACGGCTATCATCATGGACGTTAAAACGGGCGAAATTCGCGCCATCGCCAACATGAAGCGTGCGTCCGACGGCAGTTATGCCGAGGCTTTTAATTACGCCATAGGCTGGGCTACCGAGCCGGGCTCTACATTTAAGTTGGCCACGCTTATCGCGCTGCTCGAAGACGGACTGGTGGATATGACCGATAAAGTAAATACCGAAAACGGGCGATGGAACTACAAAGGACATTTGTTTCAAGATGTTTCTCATCAAGGTTATGGCATTATTCCGCTACAGGAGGCATTTGAAAAATCGTCGAACGTGGGTTTTGCCAAATTGGCGGTTGACCAGTATCTCGGCAAGGAGCGGCAATATATCGACAAGCTCTACGCCATGAAATTAAATGACAATCTCAATTTGCAAATTTCGGGTGAGGCGTCGCCGCAAATACGTTATGTGAACGACAAGTTGTGGTCGGGGCTTTCGCTGCCCATGATGTCGATGGGGTATGAGGTGCTGCTCACACCCATTATGACGCTCACTTTCTACAATGCTGTGGCCAACAATGGACGCATGGTAAAGCCGAAGTTCGTATCGGAATTGCGGAAAGGCGGGGAAGTCAAACAGCGTTTTTCTACCGAAGTAATCAGCGCGTCGATTTGTTCGCACGCCACGCTGGAAAAGGTGCATCGGGCGCTGCTCGGTGTGGTGGAAAAGGGCACCGCCAAAAATATTCGCGACGAACGTTATAAAATCGCGGGAAAAACGGGCACGTCGCGCATTGCCTTTGCGGGGGGAGGCTATGACATGAACGGCTATAAGAAGCATCAGGCTTCGTTTGCAGGCTTCTTCCCGGCCGAAAAACCGGTGTATTCGGGCATTGTGGTGTTATATACGGAGCAAACAAAAAGCAACTTCTATGGCGGGAACTGGGCGGCTCCGGTGTTTAAACAAATTGCCGACAAGATATATGCTTCTCATTCCGAATGGGAAGAAGCGGTGCAGCCGAAGTCGTCCGATACCATGCTGGCCGACCTGATTGAAGATAATAAAGCGTATGCGCCGCAAAAACCGGCCAACAAAAAACTTCCTTCCGTGGTGGGAAAGACCTTGAAAGAGGCATTATTCCTGTTGGAAAATCAAGGGTTGAGGGTGGCTTTTTCCGGCTCGGGGCGCGTGGTGAAACAATCCTTGCCGGCAGGAACGCCTGTCGTGAAAGAACAGACGATAACGTTGGAGTTGAGATGATAGATTGTTAGATTATTAGAAAATAGACTATTAGATTGTTAGACGAAAGATTATTAGATAAGAGATGAATGTGCGTTGCCTCATAGATGCTGTAAACCCTGCGAGAGTAAAGGGGAGGGCAGACTGTGACATTGCGTCACTGGGATTTGATTCGCGCCGGGTGACGCCGGGGCAGCTCTTCTTTGCGCTGAAAGGGGAGGCCGCCGACGGTCATGATTTTATTTCCGACGTGGTGGCGAAAGGCGCGGCGGCGGTGGTGTGCGAGCATATCCCCGCATCGTGCGACGAGAAGGTGTGCTACATCGAAGTGCCCGACAGCCATTATGCCATGGGCCTTATGGCTGCCGAATTTTACGGCCGTCCCTCGAAACGGTTGACGCTGGTGGGCGTCACCGGCACCAATGGCAAGACCACTACGGCGACCTTGCTCTACCGCCTGTTCCGCGCGTTGGGCCATAAGGTGGGACTGCTTTCCACCGTGGCCAATTATATTGACGATAAAAAGGTGAAGGCCGACCGCACAACGCCCGACGCCCTGCAAATACAACGCCTCATGGCCGACATGGTGGATGCCGGCTGCACGTATTGCTTTATGGAAGTGAGTTCGCACGCCGTCATACAGCACCGCATTGCAGGCCTGGAGTTCAATGGAGCGCTGTTTTCAAACATCACGCACGACCACCTCGATTATCATAAAACATTTGAGGCTTATATAAAGGCGAAGAAAATGTTTTTTGACGCCCTGCCTGCGTCGGCCTTTGCATTGATAAACCTTGACGACCGCAATGGTCGCACAATGGTGCAGAACACAAAGGCAAAGGTGAAAACTTATTCACTGCACACGTTGGCCGACTTCCATTGCCGCATCATCGAAAATTCCTTTGAGGGGATGCAACTTCATGTTGACGGCGTGGATGTGTGGAGCCGTTTTACCGGGCGGTTTAATGCCTACAACCTGTTGCTGGTGTATGCTGCCGCACAGTTGTTAGGCGTCGATAAGCATGAAACGTTGCGTTTGCTCAGCGGCATGGAGCCGGTGAGCGGCCGCTTTGAGGTGGTACAGGGAAAGAATAATATCATCGCCATTATTGACTATGCCCATACGCCCGATGCGTTGCAGAACGTGATTGACACGATTAACGATATCCGGCATGACGAACAACGCCTGATTACCGTGGTGGGATGCGGCGGTAACCGCGACAAGACCAAGCGTCCGCTGATGGCGCGTATTGCCGCCGCCGGCAGCGATAAAGTGGTGTTCACGTCCGACAATCCGCGCAATGAAGACCCCAATGCCATCCTTGACGACATGTATGCGGGGCTCTCGGCCGATGAGTTGTCGCGGGCTATTCGCATTGCCGACCGGCGCGAAGCCATTAACACGGCCATTCACCTGTCGCGTCCCGGAGATATTCTGCTTATTGCGGGCAAAGGCCATGAGGCGTATCAAGAAGTTAAAGGAGTACAAACACATTTTGATGATAAGGAAGTTTTTCTATGCTGTATCACCTGTTTGAATATTTAAATAAAAGCCTGATTGATTTTCCGGGGTCGGGATTGTTTCGCTACCTGTCGTTTCGGGCAGCGTTGGCGACGTTGTTTGCGCTTTTGATTGCCTGGATATTCGGAAAATATATCATCCGCTTTTTGCAGCGGAAGCAAATAGGCGAGGAAATTCGCGACCTCGGTCTCGAAGGCCAGATGGCGAAGAAAGGCACACCCACTACCGGCGGAATTATCATCTTGTTGTCTATTCTGGCGCCGGTATTGTTGTTCGGCAACCTGCTGAATGTGTATGTGCAGCTCATGATTGTTTCCACCGTGTGGATGGGGTGCATTGGTTTTTTGGATGACTACATCAAAGTATTTCGCAAAAATAAGGACGGGCTGCATGGTCGTTTCAAAATTATCGGACAAGTAGGGCTGGGGCTGATTGTGGCTTCCACCATGTACTTTTGCGACGATGTGGTAATTTGCGAGCGGGTGGAGAAAAATGCGCCCGATGCGCAAACCGAAGTGGTAGGCGGCGCCGAACAAAAAACGATATATGTGTCCGAAAGTAAAACCACCGAAACCACCATTCCGTTTGTAAAGGAAAATGAATTTGACTACCGGTGGTTGTCGCCTGTATCCGGCGAATATTCAGGCCTTGTGGGTTGGATTATATACGCGCTGGCGGTGGTATTTATTATTGTGGCGGTGTCGAACGGCGCCAACCTCACCGACGGCATGGACGGCCTGTTGCCGGGCGTTTCCATTATTATAGGCGTGGTGTTGGGCATATTCGCCTACCTGTCGGGCAACATCATTTATGCCGACTATCTTAACATCATGTACATCCCGCGAAGCGGCGAACTGGTGGTGTTTATGGCGGCATTTATCGGTGCGCTGATTGGCTTTCTGTGGTATAATTCCTATCCGGCGCAGGTGTTCATGGGCGATACCGGAAGCCTTAGCATCGGCGCGATTATAGCGGTGTTTGCCATTGTGGTGCGCAAAGAATTGTTGATTCCGGTATTGTGCGGAATTTTCTTTGTGGAGAGCCTTTCGGTGGTCATGCAGGTGGCCTATTTCAAGTACACGAAACGCAAGTACGGCGAAGGCCGCCGGATATTCAAAATGACGCCCCTGCATCATCATTTTCAGAAGAAGAGGGGCGATATTCCGGCTTTAATCCAGCGGCCGGCGCAGGCTTTGCCGGAAGCGAAAATTGTGATGCGCTTTTTTATCGTGGCCATTTTGTTGGCGGTATTAACAGTAGTAACTTTAAAAGTACGATAGGCATGAAAAGAGTGGTGGTTCTTGGTGGAGGAGAAAGCGGCATGGGTGCGGCAGTCTTGGCGAAAGTCAAGGGGTTTGACGTTTTTTTGTCCGACTCGGGCGCGTTGCAGGACGACTACAGGAGCATGTTACAGCAATATGACATCGCCTTTGAAGAAGGAAAACACACGGAAGATTTAATATATAACGCCGATGAAGTAATAAAAAGTCCCGGTATTCCCGACACGGCGCCGGTGGTTGCAACCCTGCTGGCGCAAGGCACGCCGGTGATTTCCGAAATTGAATTTGCCGGACGCCACAGCAGTGCGAAAAAAATATGCATCACCGGAAGCAATGGAAAAACAACCACTACCTCGATTATTTATTTCCTGCTGAAGAATGCCGGATTGAATGTGGGACTGGGCGGAAACATCGGAAAGAGTTACGCCTATCAGGTGGCTACGGAAAATTTCGACTACTACGTATTAGAGATCAGTAGCTTTCAACTCGACGGAATGTACGACTTCAAGGCCGACATCGCCGTATTGCTCAATATCACGCCCGACCATTTAGACCGCTACGACCATAACATGCAGAACTACGTAAACTCAAAGTTCCGCATCACACAAAATATGTCGGAAGACGATTGTTTCATTTTTTGTTCAGATGATGAAGTTACTATGGCACACTTGAATAAAATTTTACTGAAGGCCCAGCAACTGCCGTTTTCGCAAACCGGCGAAGTGGCGCAGGGCGCGTTTGTGGAGCACGACAAATTGCGTGCGCGTTACCGCAATTGCGAATTTTCGATGTTGTTGCAGGAACTGTCGCTGCAAGGCAGGCATAACGTCTATAACTCTATGGCGGCGGCGGTGGCGGGGCAGGTGCTTAAAATAAAGAACGACGTAATCCGCGAAAGCCTCATGACGTTTAAAGGCGTGGAGCATCGCCTCGAGGCCGTGCTGAAAGTGCGCGATGTGCTTTACGTGAACGACAGCAAGGCCACCAATGTGAATGCGGCGTGGTATGCGCTGGAAAGTATGACCACCGGCGTGGTGTGGATTGCCGGCGGCACGGATAAAGGGAATGATTACAGTGAATTGTTCGACGTGGTGAAAGAAAAAGTAAAGGCTATTATTTGTCTTGGTGTGGATAATGAAAAGTTGCACCGTGCGTTTGGCAATCTTGTTCCCTCCATGGTGGATGTGCTTTCGGCGGCCGACGCCGTGAAAACGGCCTATACACTGGCCACGCCGGGCGATACCGTATTGCTCTCGCCGGCCTGTGCGAGTTTCGATTTGTTCAAAAATTATAAAGACCGTGGGTGTCAATTTAAAGAAGCGGTACGTAATCTCTAACTTTTAATGGCGGGTGTTATGATAAAATCTTTTTCAAAAAAAATTAAAGGCGATAAAGTTATTTGGCTAATGATAGCATTACTGTGCCTTTTGTCGATACTGGCCATTTATTCGTCGGTTGGTGCAAAGGAAGCTTTCATGATGCCGCTGCTCAAGCAGAGCGCTTTGGTGCTCGCAAGTTTTGCCGCTATTTATTTGTCGCACCGTATTCCCATTGGCTGGTACCGGCAGCTGGCTATTCCGTTTTTGACAGTTAGCGTCGTATTACTCATCATCACTCCGTTTATCGGCGAAGAGATACGTGGCGCTACGCGGGCTATATCCCTGTTCGGCATCACCTTTAATCCGGCCGATTTCGCTAAAATCGGCGTCATCCTTTACTTGGCAAAGGTCATGGAGAGCGAGGCGCTGAGTTCCTTTAAGGAATTTGCATGGAAAATTCTGGCGCCTGTGGCGGTTGTCTTTCTTCTTATCCTGTGGAGCAGCACATCGGCGGCGCTGCTTCTCCTGATGGTGGTGTTCCTTATTTTAGTTGTCGGCGAAATTAAAGCGGCGTTCTTGCTCCGAACGGTCATCATTGCGGTTGCAGTTGTAGGCCTGTACTTCGCCGACGGCGCTACCACGCAGCTTCTCCCACGCTCCGGGACGGCTTTGAACCGCATAGCGGATTTCCTGAGCGCGGACGATGCCGCTGACGGAAACAAAAATAGAAAAGACGAACAAATCGATTATTCGGAAATGGCGATAGCCACCGGGGGGATTGTCGGGAAAGGGCCGGGACGCAGCACGCAACGCTATGTCCTTTCGCAGGCGTATTCCGATTTCATTTACGCTGTTATTATTGAAGAATACGGCCTTGTGGGCGGCACAGGCGTGCTTGTCGTTTATCTTGTGCTGTTGTTCAGGGCGGTGGTCATTGCACGCTCCTGTACGCGGGTTTTTTCGATGCTGATTGTACTCGGCTTTGTGCTGTCGGTCGTATTTCAGGCTATGCTGAACATGTGCGTGGCGGTGGGGCTGACGCCGGTCACGGGACAGCCTTTGCCCTTGGTGAGTCTTGGCGGGAGTTCGCTGCTTAGCATTAGCTTCTCGCTGGGAATAGTCCTTGCGGTAAGCCGTGCGACCGAAGAAAGAAACATTATTGAAAAAAATAAAACGGAACAGGGAGATTGACTGGTGGGCGAAACAATGAAAATAATAATCAGCGGAGGAGGAACCGGCGGACACATTTACCCGGCCATAGCGATAGCTAATGCGTTGAAGTCGCAGTCTCCCGGCGTTGATATTTTGTTCGTCGGCGCCGAAGGACGCATGGAAATGGAGAAAGTGCCTGCGGCGGGCTACACCATTGTCGGCTTGCCGGTGGCGGGCTTGCAGCGGAGGCTGACGTGGAGGAATTTATTGTTGCCTTTCAAATTATGGAAAAGCGTGCGAAAAGCGTCGCAGATAATTAACCGTTTCAAACCCGACGTCGTAGTGGGCGTGGGCGGCTACGCCAGCGCGCCCGTGCTGTGGACGGCGCAGCGTAAAAACATCCCCACGGTCATACAGGAACAAAATTCGTATGCGGGCGTCACCAACAAACTGTTGGCAAAGCGCGCCTCGAAGATTTGTGTGGCCTATGAGGGCATGGAGCGGTTTTTCCCGAAAGAAAAAATTATCCTGACCGGCAACCCTGTACGGTTTACAGCCCCACCCCAGCCCTCCCCAAGGGGAGGGAGTTTTGCCCCCCCTCCTTTGGAGGGGGTTGGGGGGAGGCCGGCTGTGTTGGTTGTGGGCGGCAGCCTGGGTGCGCGCACGCTCAATCAGGCGATGACGCAGGCCTTGCCGGAACTGCGCCGCAGCGGCGTACACTTTATCTGGCAAACCGGGAAGTCGTACTTTGAACAGGCAAAAGCGGCCGTGAACGGAGAAAGGGAGAACGGAGAACGGAGAACGGAGAACGGAAATACCCTTTCCCCCTTTCTCCCTTTCCCCCTTTCTCCGTCTGTCACCGTTGTGGATTTCATTTCCCGCATGGACGAGGCCTTTGCCGCCGCCGACGTCGTGGTGTCGCGTGCCGGGGCGGGCACCATTTCGGAGTTGTGCGTCGCCGCCAAAGCCTGCGTGCTGGTGCCCTCGCCCAACGTGGCCGAAGACCACCAGACGAAGAACGCACAGGCGCTGGTCGACAAAAATGCGGCCATCATGGTGCGCGACGACGAAGCAAAAGACAAGCTGCTCCCCACCGTTTTGGCGCTGTTGCAGGATGAAGCGCGCATCAGGGAATTGGAGAAAAATATCGCGACATTGGCAAAACCCCATGCCGCAGATGAAATCGCAAAAATCGTCATCGGGCAAAGGGAGAACGGAGAAAGGGAGAAAGGGAGAAAGGAAAGGCAGATGTGATGATATGGAGAGGTGACGATGTAGGGGCGACTCTCGCGGTCGCCCCATTCGGAGAAAGGGGGAGTGGATAAAAGTTTGTGAATAATAAGTAGTAATGCTATGAAAAGTTATGGTAAGTTTGAGGATTTGGAGGTATGGAAATTATCCATGCGTTTAAGTCTTGCTATTTATGAGTTATTTAAAGAGTGTAAAGATTATGCTTTTAGAGACCAGATACAGCGTGCATGCGTGTCTGTTCCGGTTAATATTGCAGAGGGAGATGAACGTCAGACAAACAAGGAAGCCATCCAGTTTTTCTATATTGCGCGTGGCTCTTCCGCTGAAGTAAGAACGTTTTTGTATTTGGCTATTGAATTAAAATATGTGCCGAAAGATAAAAGTTTGGATATGATAGAGCGCTATAAGAAAGTTTCGGCCATGCTTTACCGCTTAATCGAAACCCGGAAGAAAGACAATGAAAAGAAACAGTAAAAGAACAGTAAAACAGTAAACAGTAAACAGTAAACAGTAAACAGTAAAGGATGAAACCCCATATACATACAGATTCCCCATTGACCGTAGACCCTTCTCCGTTCTCCGTTCCCCGTTCCCCGTCAGCCGTGTACTTCCTCGGCATTGGCGGCATCGGCATGAGCGCCCTGGCGCGCTACTACAAACATGCGGGCGCGCAGGTGGCCGGCTACGACCGCACCCCCTCGCCACTGACCGCCGCGCTGGAACACGAAGGCATGGCCATACATTACGACGATGACGTGGCGCTCATCCCGCCGGCCTTCACCGCTTCGCCCGAAAACACGCTGGTGATTTACACCCCCGCGCTGCCGGCGGAACACAGCGAGTTGAATTACTTCAAAAACAATAACTACACCCTTATCAAACGCTCGAAAGCGCTGGGACATATTGCGGCCACGAAGACCACCCTCGCCGTGGCCGGCACGCATGGGAAGAGCACCATCACCACCTTGCTGGCGCACCTGCTAACCCAAGTGGCCGGCGGCTGCACGGCCTTCCTCGGCGGCATCTCGAAAAATTACGGCAGCAACCTGTTGCTGTCGGACGCGCCGGCGCTGGTAGCCGAAGCCGACGAGTTCGACCGTTCGTTTTTGCAGCTGTTTCCGCACATTGCGGTCATCACGGCCACCGACGCCGACCACCTCGACATTTACGGCACGGCCGCTGAAGTGAAAAAGGCGTTTGCCGACTTTGCCGGCCAGGTGAAGCCCGGCGGCGCGCTGATTATAAAGTTGGGCGTCGATTTACCCCAAACGGCCTCCCCTGGGGTGGGGCATGTGTACCGTTACGCCCTCGACCAGCCGTGCGATTTCTATGCCGACAATATCCGGCGGATGGACAGCGGCCTCCTGAAGTTCGACTTGCACCTGCTCGATACGGTTTTACGCGATTGTGTGCTGGGCGTCCCCGGACGGATGAACGTGGAAAACGCCGTCGCCGCCGCCGCCGCCGCGTATTTATACGGTCTCAATGGAGGGCTCACTGACCTCAGTAAAGGACTCACTGACCTCAGTGAAGGACTCACTGACCTCAGTGAAAGACTCACTGACCTCACTGAAGGGCGCAGTGAGGTCACTGAAAGGCGCAGTGAGGTCACTGAGCGACGTAGTGAGGCCACTGAAAGGCATAGTGAGGTCAGTGAAGAGGGTTCCGTTCTCCGTTCTCCGGCCTCCCCCCAGCCCCAGCCTCACCCCCCACCCCACGCCTTAAGGAGAGGGGGGAAAGGCAAGGAGGGGCTTGAGCAAACCTCCCTCCCCTTGGGGGAGGGTTGGGGTGGGGCTGTCCTTCTCCGTGAGGCGTTGGCCACGTTCTCAGGCGTGCAGCGGCGCTTCGACATACAGCTTCACACGCCCACCTGCACCTACGTGGACGACTACGCGCATCATCCCGAAGAACTGCGCG
>JAIRMK010000035.1 GCA_031258755.1 Prevotellaceae bacterium | reverse complement strand
AATGATTCGCTCGGTTATGCAAAATTCTTGGATATTCCGGCGTCCGCCGCGAAACACATTGCCAGCGTGGGCGCTTTTTACGGTATCGATACGGATGGCGACGGCGACGCGGATTACATGGACGTATATAATACTTTTCAGTTTAGCAGTCAAGACACCTTAAAGAGGAAAGTGCCTAAACTCTTTTATGTAAAGGTAACGGTTTCCGAACCCTCCATATTCCCTTTAATAAATAAGGGTATTACCACCGCGCTGAAGAGTAATCCGCACTTTATAGAACGAAACAAAATACGTACGGAACAACTGAAGACAACGATAGCCGAATTGGAAGCGCAGTATCAACGATTGGATAGCTTGGCCCGGTTCGAATATTTTAACAGCGAAAGAACCACATTAAAAACATCCGGACAAGTTCTCGTTTTAAATGAAAAAGAAAGGCAATTGTATCATGAGCCTTTAATAGATATGCACGACAGGATATCATTGAACAAACGAGAACTTGCCTTGTATAGTGAGCCTATTACCATTATTCAGGATTTTCCCGCTTTATCAATCGTTGACAATCCGCTGAGTTCTTACATGAAAAGATGGGTTCTCATATTTCTTGTTGCAGGGATTATTCTCCTTGTTATAAGGCGGCATTGGAAAAAAATCCTGGCATTAATCAAAGAGGGATAACTGGTGACGAGTTAAGAACTAAGTTAGAAGTGGTAATTATACTGCTACTGCCTGCTGCTACTGTAACGTAGCTGCAATTTTATCGGCCAGTGCGAGGAATGCTGCTCCGGCAGCATTTTCCTTTAGTGCGATGGGCGTTCCTTCATCGCCGCTTTCGCAGATGCTTTGTACAATGGGAAGCTGCGCCAACAAAGGCAAATGAAGTTTTTCGGCCAACCGTGCGGCGCCTTCCTTTCCGAAAATATAATATTTATTTTGTGGTAATTCTTCGGGGGTAAACCAGGCCATGTTTTCAACCAGTCCCAACACCGGCACGTTCACCTTATCATTTAAAAACATGTGCACGCCTTTCTCCACATCGGTCAGCGCTACAGCTTGCGGCGTGCTCACCACTACAGCGCCCGACAGTTTTACTTCCTGAATCATGCTCACATGAATGTCGCCTGTGCCGGGAGGGAGGTCAATCAACAGTACATCCAGCGCGCCCCACTCCACCTGGTTTAGCAGTTGCCTCAGCGCATTGGTGGCCATCGGCCCGCGCCATATCAAGGGCCTGTCGGCAGCGCTGAAATAACCCATCGACATCCATTTCACGCCATAACGTTCTACCGGAATAATTCGTTCTACCCCGGCTATGACTTGCACGGCCGGCTGTTCATGTTCGGTACCGGTCATTTTAGGAATGGAGGGCCCGTACACGTCGGCGTCCATCAAACCCACTTTAAATCCCTGTTGCGCCAAAGCCACGGCAAGGTTTACCGCTACGGTCGATTTACCCACGCCGCCTTTTCCCGAGGCCACAGCCACCACGTGGCGGATTTGCGGCGACGGCTTCACATAATGCAACCCTTGATACGCATGCTGTTTCATACACTATTCTTCGTCGAGACTTCCCACGCTTTTAATGATGCCGCGCTTTGAGGCGCGGATAAAATCGAGTATTGTATTGCGTTCGAAAGAATCCGGGAAACCGGCTTCTACCTTGTGGCAGGCGTCCGTGACGTTAAGTCCGCTTTGGTATATTATTTTGTAAATATCGGCAATCAGCGTAATTTGCTCGTTGGTGAAATGGCGGCGGCGCAATCCGATAATGTTAACCCCGCCAAAGGCCAGGGGACGCCGGCCTGCCAGCGCATACGGAGGCACATCTTTTCCGAAGAACGAGCCGCCCGAAATCATGGCGTGAGCGCCTACCCTGCAAAACTGGTGGGCGCCCGACGAGCCGCCGATAATGGCATAGTCGTGCACTTCCACTTCGCCGGCCAGACCTGTAAAACTGGCCAAAATGACCTGATTGCCCACGCTGCAATCATGCGCCACGTGCACATACGACATGAGCAAACAGTTGCTTCCCACTCTGGTAATGTTTTTTCCGCTGGCGGCCGTGCCACGATTTACCGTTACATATTCGCGCAGCGTGGTGTTGTCGCCAATTTCCACGTAAGTGATCTCGCCCGCAAATTTCAAATCCTGCGGCACGGCGCCAATCACAGCGCCCGGAAAGATTTTACAGTTCTTCCCGATCTTCACATAATCCATGATGGTTACATTGGGGCCAATCCATGTCCCTTCTCCTATTTCCACGTGTTGGGCAATGCTGGTAAACGGCTCTACAACTACATTAGCGCCTATGCGCGCTTCAGGATGAATGTTTGTTAAACTCATGAAAATTGTTTATTTATTTTTTATTACTTGAGCGGTTAATTCTCCTTCACAAACCAGGGTGTCGCCCACAAATGCATGTCCCAGCATCGACACAATACCTCTCCGGATGGACTCCAGTAAAGTAAGTTTAAAGATAAGCGTATCGCCGGGCACTACTTTTTTCTTGAACTTCACCTTGTCTATTTTCAAAAAATAAGTCGAATAATTTTCGGGATCTTCTACGCAGCCCAATACCAGAATGCCGCCCACCTGCGCCATCGCCTCGATGAGCAACACGCCGGGCATCACCGGTTCATCGGGAAAGTGGCCTACGAAGAACGGCTCATTCATGGTCACATTCTTCACGCCTACCACATAGTTTTCCGTACGCTGAATAATTTTATCAACCAACAGGAACGGCGGACGATGCGGCAATAATTTCCGCACTTCGTTAATGTCGAACAGCGGTTCCTGATTGGGATCATAATGCGGCGCCGCCGGCTTCTGCAATTCTTTCTTCGCCATTCTCCGCAGCACCTTGGCCGTTTCGGTATTAATCTGGTGCCCCGGTTTGTTGGCAATAATTTTCCCCTTTATCGGAAACCCTACCAGCGACAAATCGCCCACCAAATCAAGCAATTTATGACGCGCCACCTCGTTCGGATAGCGCAGTTCCAAGTGGTTCAAATAACCTTCGGGCGCACGTTCTACCGTCTGTTTGTTGAAAATAGCCGCCAACCGGTCGAGTTCTTCCTGCGATACAGGTTTCTCCACAATAATAATGGCGTTGTCGAAATCGCCGCCTTTGATAAGGTTGTTCTTGAGCAACGGCTCCAGCTCATGCAGAAAAACGAACGTGCGGCAGGGCGCTATTTCCGTGGCGAAATCATTCAAATCGCCGAGGCGGGCATATTGGTTTCCCACCACCTTGGAATTGAAATCGACCATCACTTCGATGCTGAACTTATCATCGGGCAGCAGGGTGATTTCCTTTCCGGTGGCCTCGTCGTAATACACATATTTTTCCTTGATTTCGAAATACCAGCGGTTTTCCGCCTGTTCTTCGACGCCGGCCCCGGCAATGGCCTTCACATAATCGCGGGCGCTACCGTCCATGATTGGCGCTTCGGGGGCGTTCACCCTAATCAGGGCATTGTCAATTCCCATGCCGGATAAGGCGGCCAACACGTGTTCGATGGTGCTGATTTTAACCCCGTTTTTTTCCAATGTTGTACCCCTGGAGTTGGCCGTAACATTTTCTGCGAATGCTTCTATGATGGGTTGTTCTGGTAAATCAATGCGTTGAAATTTAATTCCGTGGTTCACTTCAGCCGGCGCTATGGTCATCTCCACCTGTAATCCTGTATGTAGTCCCTTGCCTGTGAAAGAAATCGACTTCTTTAGCGTTTGTTGTTTTTGTTGCATAGACAAATTTAAAATGCATTTAGTTTGCAAAGGTACGTAAAAATTCCGAACGCACCTAATTAGTTGAAAGTTGAGCGTTGCGCGTTGAAAGCGGGGAGCGTTATTAGTGTTTAACGGTTAGTGTTTAGTGGTTAGTTTTTTTATAACTCCGCGAACTTTCACAATAATTTTTCATATCAGAAATAACCACAGAGGTGTAAATGAAAACGAAGATGTAGATGGTGGTGTAAACGACAATACACCGGAGAATTTCGG
>JAIRMK010000187.1 GCA_031258755.1 Prevotellaceae bacterium | reverse complement strand
GATTTATGAGAAGTCCTGAACAAGATAAAGAACGAATAAAACATATTCTCGAAGCAATCGAAAATATTTTGAACTTTACAGATGGGCGTACATATGAAGAGTTTACGCACAATATTATGAATGTATAAATTAAAAATTTTCCTGTAAATTTGCGAGGAAAATTATGAACACCTTTCTTGATGCGGTCGCTGCCGACCTCTATACCCGTTACCGGGAAAAAATTTCCGGGCTGTGCCTCGTATTTCCCAACCGGCGCAGCCGGCTGTTTTTTGCACAAAGCCTGTCGAAGCTTATTGACAAGCCGCTGTGGCAACCGCGCTACAACAGCATCGAGGAGGTGGTGTGCCGCGCCTCCGGCGGACAACAGCCCTCCGAGCCGCTGGCGCTCCTGCTGGAACTCTACGACGTCTATTGCGCCGTGCGCCAAACCGACGAGCCTTTCGACCGCTTCTACTTCTGGGGCGACGTCATGCTCCACGATTTCGACCTGATTGACAAATACCGCATCGACGCCCGCCAGCTCTTCCGCAACCTCAAGGCGCAGAAAGACCTCGAAGGCGACCTCTCCTTCCTCACCGAAGAACAAATAGCCCACATCCGCAAGTTTTGGAGCAGTTTCTCGCCCGAAAAGAGCGAACTGCAAGACCGTTTTTTCTCAATATGGAATGTGCTGCCCGGCATTTACACCCAATTCAACCAACGGCTGCAGGAAAAGGGAATGGCCTACGAAGGCATGCTCTACCGCAATATCGACACGGATAACCTGCGCGAAGAGCAATTCGTTTTTATCGGATTTAATGCCCTCAATGAATGTGAGAAGTTGCTCTTCCGTCAACTGCAGAAACAGGGAAAGGCCGAATTTTACTGGGACTGCGACGCGTATTATCTCCACAATCCGCAACAGGAAGCCGGCGCTTTCCTCCGGCAAAACGTACGGGATTTTCCTTCGCCGTTGTTTGACAAAGATTTTTCGCCGTTTGCCGGAGAAAAGGAAATACGTGTTGTCACAGCGCCATCGGACGTCATACAGGCCAAGCTCACGCCGCAGTTGTTAACCGACATGGGCGCCACCGCCGACCACCGCACCGCCGTGGTGCTGGCCGACGAAACGCTGCTCATCCCTACCCTGCACGCGCTTCCCGCCGCCGCCGACAGCATCAATGTAACGATGGGATATCCGCTCCGGCAAACGCCGGTATATACCCTGCTCGACCTGTACCTGCGCCTGCACCTCAAGACGAAGCAAAACGGCGCGAAAACACGTTTCTACCACCGCGACGTGTTGCCGCTGCTCTATCATCCCTGCATCAAAACCATGGCAAAGGAAAAGGCGCTATGCCACGCCAGCGACATCGCCCAAAAAAATAAAGTATATGTGTCGCCCGGCGAATTTAACGACGATGCGCTGCTTCAGGCTATATTCACGCCGGTTGAGCGCTACGGCCAACTCGTTGCGCAGATGCAATACCTGCTTGAAGCGTTGTCGCGCACCGCTTCTTCCGGCAACAGCAAAAAGCTAATCTGCACGTATGCCCACCACTGCGCCAAACTGCTCAACAGGCTCAAGAAATCGGCCGACGAAAGCCACATCACACTTTCCCTCCCTGTATTCGCGGGACTACTACGCAAACTGCTCCGCAGCGAAAGTGTCCCCTTCACCGGCGAACCGCTCGCAGGGCTGCAAGTATTGGGGCTGCTGGAAACCCGCAACCTCGATTTCGAGCATGTAATACTGTTATCCTGTAATGAAGGCGTGCTGCCCAAACACGCCAACGCGCCCTCGTTCATTCCCTACAACCTGCGTCGCGGTTTCGGGCTGCCCACCGCGGAACAGCACGAGGCCGTGTATGCCTATTATTTCTACCGCCTGCTGCAACGCGCCAAAAAAATCACGCTGGTTTACAACAGCAAAGTCGATGACACGCACACCGGCGAGGCCAGCCGCTACCTCCTGCAGCTTGCCATGGAAACGAAACGGCCGATAGAACAGTTCAACGTAAGCTTTTCCATGTCGCATGAAACGGCGGCGCCCATTGTGGTAGAGAAAGACGAAAAAGTAATGCAGGAACTCCTGCGTTATTGCCGCGAAGAAAGCGACCCGCCTTATCTTTCGCCCAGCGCGATTAACATGTATGTGGCGTGCAGCCTGCGCTTTTATTTCCGTCACGTGGCGCACCTCAAGCCCCGCGACGAAGTGGCCGAAGACGTTGACGGCCGGCTCCTCGGTAATGTGCTGCACCATGCGATGGAAGCGCTCTACGAGCCTTTCCGGAATAAAACGCTCCATGCCGATGACCTCAAAACCCTGTCTGCCCAATTGCCGCTCCTCACCAAAGCGATAGACGCCGCACTGGCCGACGCCTATTACCATGCCAAAAGATTACCGGAAGAAGTTTTTGATGACGGAAAGATGATGCTACTGCGCGATGTGGCGCTGAAGTATATCCGGCAAATCCTGCACTACGACGCGGCGCAAGCCCCCTTCACTATAGAAGACACCGAGCTGAGGGTGGTAAAACGGCTCGACATCCCTCAACGTCCCCACATAGGCGGCGTCATCGACCGGCTCGACCGGCAAGGCGATACGTGGCATATTATCGATTACAAGACAGGCGCAACAAAGAACAAATTCAAAAGTGTGGAAGGGCTGTTTAGCGACGACCCCGCCCAGCATAACCCCGCCATACTGCAAGTGATGCTGTATTCCGTATTATTAAAGTGGCAACATCCCGACCGGGAAATCAGTCCTAAGCTTTATTTCATGCGTGAGATATACAATAGCGACGCCGATTTCCGCATTATTGACACCGACATATCCCCTTATGTTGCACCTTTCACCGAGGCGCTCAACAACACGCTGTCACAACTTTTCAATGCGGCAATTCCCTTTGTACAAACAGCCCATCCCGACGTTTGCGAATATTGCGATTACCGGAAAATCTGTGGGAGAA
>JAIRMK010000164.1 GCA_031258755.1 Prevotellaceae bacterium | reverse complement strand
GACATGGGCGCCGGCTTACAAAAGAAATATGCCGTATGGAAAAATCCGGAGATGAAACTAACGGCGCTGACACATAAAATAACCGGCGAACAAGCCGTTGTTACGGCCGAATACGACATGCCCGCCGTGTCGGCAAAGCTCACGCTTACCTACGTCATCAACAACGCCGGTGCTATAAAAGTAACGCAAAAAATGGCGGCAGACCTGTCAGCAACCGTGCCCGGCTTATTCCGTTTCGGCATGCAGGTGCAACTGCCTTACCGGATGGAGCACATCAAGTATTATGGGCGCGGCCCGGTGGAGAACTATGCCGACCGCCATCATTCCACCGACATAGGCATATACACGCAAACAGTGGATGAGCAGTTTTATCCCTACATCCGTCCGCAGGAAACAGGCACAAAAACCGACATTCGCTGGTGGAATCAAACCACCATTGGCGGACGCGGATTGCGGTTTACAGGCGAAGCGCCGTTCTCCGCCTCCGCGTTGCATTATTCGATTGAAGCGTTAGACGACGACCTGCAAAAAGACCAGCGACATTCCGAGTTGGTCGCTAAAGCAGATTACACGAATTTTTGCATTGACAAAGTGCAGACAGGCTTGGGATGTATCGACAGCTGGTGGTCTATCGCCATGGAACAATACCAAGTTCCTTACGGCGACTATGAATTTAGCTTCATCATGCAGCCGGTAAGCACCAATTTTTAAAAAAAAAGAGCCTTAGGGTGTATGTGTGGAAAAATTTCGTGTACATTTTATTCGGGATTATCTCTTTTGTGCCCTACTGACGGTTCTACTGCTAAGAACGCAGGAAATTCCGGTAATTTCTGCACCTTGCTTGTTGTAATATGCTATGAATGAATAGTATTTCTCAACTCTGTATTTTCATTTTTAAAATGCTCCAATTCATTATGGAGTGCGCCTATTTTTTCGTGTAATTTACTGTTTTCTAATCGTTCTCTTTCTAATAAAGACAACAATAATGTATTGTCGGCATTACCACTTTTTGCACTATTATCGTTTTTTCGCATTTCACCCTTACCAGTCAATAACCACTCAACATTGATATACTCAAATGCGTTAATTATCTTTTGTAAAACCTCGAAACTCGGACTTCCTGCTCGTACTCCTGTTATATTCCCAATAACCGACGGAGTAACACCAATAGCTCTTGCAAAAGCACTATCATTACCCTTGCAAAATTCCTTTATCATTAATTTTATTCTACTGTTTATCATATAAGTACAAATTATTTTACAATTTTGCGTAAAATATATTTGTATTTTACGCAAATGCGCTTTATCTTTGTAATTTACAAAGTAGGATATGTCCGCAAATATACGTAAAAAAATAATAATACTTCCGCACGGGATGCGCCGCGAAATCGCGCGGGCCTTGAATATTAACGAGCGAACGGTGGGCTTGGCTCTGAAAGGTGAGATAACAGGCAGGAAAAGTGCCGCCGCGCGCCGGCTGGCGGAAGCGAAGTTAAAAGAATATAATCAATAAAAATAATTATGAATACACCATCTTGTAATATTGAAATAAAACAACATTTTAAACTAAAGAAAATATGAAAAAAAAATTATTTGTTATGCTAACCCTTGCAGCGGTGACGATTATTTTTGCCGGCTGTAAGGAAGATGCGGACGAAACGTCCGAAGTAAACCCTGAATTGTCGGTAAGCCCGGCAAGCATTTCCGCCACTGCAGCGGCAAACAGTTACCCTATTGCCGTAACCAGTAACACCACGTGGGCGGCCACCGTAAATACCGAATCCGCTGCATGGTGTACGTTGACCAATGCCGGCGCTACCGGCAACGGCACGATTACCGTAAACGTAACCGCCAACACCCTTGTTGAGCCGCGTACCGCTACCGTTACGGTAACGGCAGGCACATTGACCAAACAGGTTGCAGTTACGCAAGAAGCCGCCGCCGCCGCATTAATCCTGAGCACGGAGGTGTATAACGACGTAGCCGCAGCAGGCGCCAACACCACCATTACCGTAACCGCCAACGTAACCTGGGACGCTACTGTTACCGCCGGCGGTGATTTTATTACGGTTTCCGACAAAACCGGCCACGACGGAGTTTCCGGCGGCAGCTTTAAGATAACCGTAGCTCAAAACGCAACTTCAAGCGCCCAGTCCGGCACGGTGACCGTAACCGGCGGCGGCGTGACGAGATATGTGGCCGTAGCACAGCAAGCCGCAGCTGCCGTATTAACCCTGAACACGGAAGAATATAAAAACGTAGCCGCAGCAGGCGCCAACACCGTCATTACCGTAACCGCCAACGTAACCTGGGATGCCACTGTTACCGCCGGCGGTAATTTTATTACGGTAAGCGACAAAGCCGGTAATGCCGGCACTTCCGGCGGTAGCTTTAAGATAACCGTAAATCAAAACCAAACCCAAAATGCCCAGTCCGGCACGGTGACCGTAACCGGTGGCGGCGTGACGAGATATGTGGCTGTGGAACAGCAAGCCGCAGCAGCCCCCGCGCCGACTACGCCGACGTATGCAGAGAGTGCCAATACTTGGTCATTTGGCAGCAGCGGGCTGGTATGGAGCGACGTCATAAATATTGTCGGTTGTAATAACACAGATTTGTTCACAAGCAGCACTATTACGCCGTATTGCCGCAGCTATACCCCCGCTTCACCGGCTGGCAACCACGCAATATACTACTACTATAACTATCCGTACATGAAAGAGAATAAAGCGACAATGTGTCCAGAACCCTGGCGCGTGCCGACGAAAGATGATATAGACGCACTTGAAGCAGCGCTTCTCGAAGGCGGTAAAACAGCCCAGGAGGCATCTGCAGCACTAGTTGCCGTATGGGGAAACCGGGGCGGACGCATCAATGGTGGCGCTGCTGCCAACAGTACCCCGTCCGACTTTAACAACAACCATTACTATTGGGCTGATACATGTTACGACGGCAACGATAAATGTGCTACTAACCGCGCATACTACCTGCGCCAACAAAATAGTTCAGCGAAAGCCGGCAACGATACCAAGGAAAGGGGGATGCAAATCCGATGCGTGAAGGGTACGAATTAGTAGCAGAACCATTTTTGATATTACCTGCCCGCTTTGCGGGCGGGTAATTATCTAATTAAATACTTTATCTATTCTAAAAACATGAAAAAAAACTTATTTATGATGTTCCTTGCAGCGGCGGCTATGGTCTTTGCCGGCTGCAGTAAAGATTCGGATGAAACACCCGAAGCAGCGTCTGAATTGTCGGTAAGTCCGGCAAGCATCTTCCCCGTTGCGGTGGGAAACAGTTATACTGTTGCTGTAACCAGCGACCTGGCATGGCTGGTAGCCGTGAATGCCGAAGCCGCCGGATGGTGTACGTTGTCCAATGCCGGCGCGGTGGGCAATGGCACGATTATCGTACACGTAGCGGACAATACGACGCAGGACACCCGTGTCGCTACCATTACGGTAACAGCAGGCACGCAGACCAAGCAGGTTGCGGTTATGCAAGCCGCAGCGACGCCCGTGCTGGAAGTGGATAAAACCACGATTGGTGCGCCGGGAGGCGCTGCTGCGTACCCGGTATTCGTAACAAGCAACCTCACCTGGACGGCCACCGTAAGCAGCGCCGCCACATCGTGGTGCACGCTTGCTAATGCCGGCGCCACCGGCAACGGCACGGTCACCGTGAACGTGACGATAAATTCGGGTGAGGCAGTCCGTAATGCCACTGTCACGATAGTGGCCGGCGCATTGCAAAAGACTGTAACGCTACAGCAAGCGAAGTCGGCGAACACGCCCCCGAATGCTGCCAGCGTAAATACATGGTCGTATGGCGACCAAACATGGAGCGACGCCATTCATATCCCTGCATGTGCCGGGGGGGATTTCTCTTCCAGTACTGATACTCCGCAATGCCGCAGCTATACCGAAGGGGAGAATACCTGGTACTATTATAATTTCCCCTACGTGGAGACTAATGCCGACGTGATGTGTCCGGTTCCCTGGCGCGTGCCCACGCAGCAGGATTTTGCAACCTTAGTGGAAAGTACGACCAGAGAGAATATAGTCGCTGTGTGGGGATATGGCGGTCAGGCAAGCGCGAGCGGTGTTACGTTGCAAACCACCAATGGCGCTTATTGGTCAGCTACTCCAACGGCCAATCCAACTTATGTTTACCGTTTATGGTATTCTAATACAGAACACTTCAACCCGACAGCTAACGCCGGCAGGGAGAACGGACAGCAGGTGCGTTGCGTAAAATAACGAAAGGCGCTGTAAACATTTAGCATTTTGATATTGCCCGCCCGCTTTGTAGGCGGGCAATTATCTAAAAAATCAAATATTATGAAAAGAAATTTATTTATGATGTCCCTTGCGGCGGTGGCTATTGCCTTTGCCGGCTGTGAGAAAAATTCGGATGAAACATCCGGTGCGTCCCCTGAAATATTGGTAAATCCTGAAAACATTTCCGCCACTGCGGAGGCAAACATTTATGGCATTGCCATAAACAGTAACACCACATGGCTGGCAACCGTAAATACCGAAACCGCTGCATGGTGTGCATTGACCGATGCCGGCGCTATCGGTAACGGCGTGGTTACCGTACACGTAGCAAACAATACGACGCTGGATACCCGTGTTGCTGCCATTACGGTAACGGCAACAGCAGGCACGCTGAGCAAACAGGTTGCAGTTACGCAAAGTGCAGGGGCGCTCACGCTGGAGGTGCACCCCACAACGATTGATGCGGGTGGAAGCATTGCCGCGTACCCGATAGGCGTAGCCTGCAACGGCACCTGGACGGCAACCGTAAACAGCGCCGCCACATCGTGGTGCACACTCGTTAATACTAACGCCACCGGCAACGGCACGGTCACAGTGAACGTAACGGAAAATCAGGGTACGACAAACCGCGCTACCACCGTTACGGTAACAAGCGGCGCTTTACAAAAAACTATAGCCATACAGCAAGTGCCGGCCACGCCTCCGGGCGCCGTCACTACAAAGACCTGGGTGTTTGGCAGCCAACTCTGGAGCGACGCCATCCACATTTCCGGCTGTAACAAACCAGATTTCGTCGATAGCAATACCAATCCAGATTGCCGCAGCTATACGGAGGGGGCGAATACCTGGTACTATTACAATTTTCCATACGTGAAAGCTAACGCCGGCAATTTGTGCCCGTCTCCCTGGCGTGTGCCCACGCAGGAAGATTTTAATACATTAGTAAGCCACACCGATTGGAGTGGTTTAAGTAACGCCTGGGGCAGTAGTGGAGGATATGTATGGAGCGGTGGCCCGATGTTAACGGGCTTCGCCCACTATGGGTCTTCTACGGAGTACAGTGCTGAAAATGCATACGAGTTGTACTACTTCGTCTTCACGCTGGAAGTGCAAAACAGCAGAAAGTTCAGAGGGAGGCGGATCAGGTGTGTAAGGAATTAGCAGGAAGCGCTTAAAAAACGAATAAATTTAAAATATTATGAGAAGAAATATATTTATTTTATTATACATGATGCTTGCCGGCAGTGTGCTATGGGCGCAAAACACGCAAGTGACAGGGGTGGTTACCGACGCCGCCGATGGGCAACCGTTACCGGGCGCATCGGTAGTAATTAAAGGCAGCACCGCAGGCGTGACGACCGATATTAACGGACATTACACGATTAGCGTGCCGGGTGAAGCCACATTAGTTTTTTCATTTTTAGGAATGAAAACACGCGAGGAAGCGATGAAAGGCCGTACATTTATTAATGTGGTGATGGAAAGCGACGTCGTAGCATTGACCGAAGTGGTGGTTACCGGTTTCGGGCAGGTGGACAAGCGCCTGTTTACAGGCGCCACCGACAAACTGACGGCGGAAAACGTAAAACTCGACGGACTCCCCGACATCAGCCGTGCGCTGGAAGGACGGTCGGCAGGGGTTACCGTGCAAAACGTGTCGGGCACATTCGGCACCGCGCCTAAAATCCGCGTGCGGGGGGCTACTTCTATCTATGGGAGTTCCAAGCCCCTGTGGGTGGTTGATGGCGTAATCATGGAAGACGTGGTGGAGGTGGACGCCGACGGGCTGTCGTCGGGCGACGCCACCACCCTGATTAGCTCGGCCATTGCCGGCCTGAACGCCGACGATATTGAGAGTTTTCAGATTTTGAAAGACGGCTCGGCCACATCTATCTACGGCGCCCGCGCCATGGCGGGGGTGATTGTAGTCACTACCAAAAAAGGGAAAGCCGGCGCCAGTGCTATTAATTATACCGGTGAATTTACTACACGTTTAATTCCGCGCTACAGTGAGTTTAACATCATGAATTCGCAGGAACAAATGGGCGTGTATCAGGAATTGCAGCAAAAAGGCTGGTTGAATTTCGGCGAAACAATTCGCGCCCGCAACAGCGGCGTGTATGGCAAAATGTATGAATTGCTTAATACTAAAAATCCTGTAACAGGCACGTATGCATTAGTTAATACGCCGGAAGCCCGCAATGCTTACTTGCGCCAGGCCGAGATGCGCAACACCGACTGGTTCGACGAACTGTTTAATGCCAGCCTTATGCAGAACCATGCCGTGAGCATGAGCGGCGGTACGGAGAAATCAACCTATTACGCGTCGTTGAGCGCCATGATTGACCCGGGATGGACGGAAGCCAGTTCTGTAAACCGTTACACGTCTATTATTAACACCAGCTATAATGTGTTGAAAAACGTAACGGTGAACCTGTCGGCGTCGGGCTCGTACCGGAAGCAAAAGGCGCCCGGCACGCTGGCGCAGGAAATAGATGCGGTATCGGGTGAAGTAAAACGCGAGTTCGACATCAACCCTTACAGCTACGCATTAAATACGTCGCGCACCTTAGACGCCAACGAATTTTATACCCGTAATTATGCGCCGTTTAATATCACACATGAACTGGAAAATAATTACATCGACCTGAATGTGGTGGATTTGAAATTTCAGGGCGAAGTGAAATGGAAAATCCTTCCCGGACTGGATGTGTCGGCATTGGGCGCCATAAAATATTCCGGTTCGAGCATGGAACACCATATCAAGGATGATTCCAACCAGGCGCAGGCCTACCGCGCTATGGGCGACGCTACCATTCGCGAAAGCAATCCTTACCTGTATATCGACCCCGACCATCCGTATGACTTGCCCATGACCTTATTGCCTGTGGGCGGTATATACAACCGCACCGACAATAAGATGCTGGGCTACGACTTCCGCACTACGGTGAACTGGAACAAGGTGTTTGCCGAAACACACATTACCAACTTCATGGGCGGGATGGAAATTAACTCGGTGGAACGCAGGAGCAACTGGAGCCGCGCCTGGGGGCGCCAATACAACCTCGGCGATGTGCCCAGCTACGTGTACCAGGTATTTAAAAGAGGCCAGGAAGAAAATACCGACTATTATACCATTAACGACACCCGTACGCGCAACGTGGCCTTCTTTGGTACGGCTATTTATTCTTATGAGGGAAAATATACGGTAAACGGCACGTTCCGTTATGAAGGCTCCAACAAGTTCGGACATTCCCGCGTGTCGCGCTGGTTGCCCACGTGGAACGTGTCGGGGGCATGGAACGCGCATGAAGAAAGTTTCTTCGAGCTGTTGAAACCGGTGCTGTCGCACTTCACCTTAAAGGCATCGTACAGCCTGACTGCCGACGCCGGCCCCTCGTTTGTGACCAACTCGCAGGTGATTATCAAAGGCACGTCGCTGTGGCGCCCGAGCGCCTCTACGCAGGAAAGCGCCTTAGTCATTGATGGTCTTGCCAACAGCGAATTGACGTATGAAAAGAAACACGAATTGAATGTCGGCGCCGATATGGGCTTCCTCGACAACCGCATTAACCTGTCTGTGGACTGGTACACCCGTGACAACTTCGACCTGATTGGCCCTGTTGCCGTAGCAGGGGTAGGCGGGGAAGTGGACAAGTATGCCAATATCGCCACCATGAAATCACACGGGATTGAGTTTACACTGTCCGCCAAAAATATTACAGCGCCGGATTTTAAATGGACTACCGACTTTACGTTCGCTTACAACAAAACCGAAATTACAAAGTTGAACTCCTTCATGCGGGTCATCGACCTGGTAACCGGCAACGGGTTTGGGCGCGAGGGATATTCTTACCGCTCGCTGTTTTCCATACCATTCAAGGGCTTGAATGAAAACGGTATTCCTACTTTCCTTACCAAAAATGGGAATATTTCTTCTGCCGGCATCAATTTTCAGGAACGGGAGAATACGGATTTCCTGATTTATGAAGGCCCGGCAGAGCCGACTGTCACCGGCGGGCTTGGCAATATTTTTACCTATAAGAATTTTAAGTTGAACGTGTTTATCACTTATTCTTTCGGTAATAAAATCCGCCTCGACCCCGTGTTTCGGACACAATATTCCGACTTGGACGCCATGCCTAAGGAATTTGCCAACCGCTGGATACTTCCGGGCGACGAAGCCTATACCAATATTCCGGTTATCGGCGACCGCCGGCAAATGCGCGATAATGCAATGGTTTATGCATACAACGCCTACAACTATTCGGATGTGCGGATTGCCGACGGCGGGTTTATCCGCATGAAAGAAATTTCATTGTCGTATGACTTCCCGAAAAGCTGGATAGAACCGTTGCACATCAACAACCTGAACTTGAAATTGCAAACTACGAATTTATTCCTGCTGTATGCCGATTCCAAATTAAACGGGCAGGACCCTGAATTTTTCCGTTCGGGCGGGGTATCGGCGCCGGTGCCCAAACAGTTTACTTTTACGGTACGCGTGGGGCTGTAAAAAGAGTTATGAGTTATGAATTATAAATTAAAAGATATGAAGAATAAACTATACATATTATTACCGTTACTGGCGTTCTTCAGTTTCTCGTGCAACGAGTTTCTGGATGTGCAGCCCGATAACCGGACAGTGCTGGACACCGACGAGAAAATCACCAGCCTGCTGACTTCGGCCTATGCCGATCACCTGTTTTTGATGACGACCGAGATGATGTCGGACAACTATGATGATTTCGGCAGCGCATATCTTTTCACCCGGCTGCAGGAAGAGTTGTTTTACTGGCGTGACGTAACCGAAACCGGCAGTAATGAATCGGTCAAAAATGTATGGGAAGGCTATTATAAAGCTATTGCCCATGCCAACCAGTCGCTGCAAACCATTGAAGAATGGGGAAACCCGGAAAGGTTGAACCCGCACCGGGGCGAAGCCCTGATGAGCCGCGCCTACCACCATTTCATTCTGGTAAATGTGTTTTGTAAACATTACAGTACGCAAACCGGTCACAGCGACATGGGCATTCCTTATGCGGAAGAACCCGAAACCGTTGTGGATCCCGGGTATGACAGGGGAACGGTAGCCGGGGTGTATGCAAAAATCGAACGGGATATTGAGGAGGCGTTGCCGCTGATTGAAGATAACCTTCATGCGGTGCCTAAATACCACTTTAACCGTAAGGCTGCCTATGCTTTTGCTACGCGCTTTTACCTCTACTGCCGGAAATATGATAAGGTGATAGAATATGCCAAAGAGGTGCTGGGCGACAACCCCACCGGTATGCTGCGCAATACGCAGGCGCTTTATGCCCTCACTACCGATTTTAGCATTATTGCGAATGAATATATCAAACCCGAGCACAATGCCAATTTGCTGTTGGTAACCGGCCTTTCGGATATGGGGCTTATCACCGGGGCATGGTTGAATGGGAAACGGTTTATGCACTCCGCCCCGATATTGTCGGAGAAAGAAGAAGTAGCGCCCGGGCCGTGGGGAAATACGGTGCCCTACATGCGCAGGCTTTCTTACATTAACGGTTCCTTGATATTTGCTACCATAGGCAAACTGCCCTACCTGTTTGAATATACCGACCCGGTGGCGGGGATGGGATACCGCCGTACGGTGCTGGCCGCCTTCACCGCCGAAGAAGTATTGCTCAACCGGGCAGAAGCCTACATCTTGATGGGTGATTACGACAATGCCGTCGCCGACATACAGACATGGGTGCGCCGCCACCTGAAAGACGCTACGACGCCCGGCAGAAATGCGATAAATACGTTTTACGGCGGGGTGAACTATTATACTTCTACAGCGCCCACAGTGAAAAAAGCATTAAACCCCGAAGTGCCGGTGGTATCGGCGGAACAGGAAAATTTCCTGCATTGCCTGCTGCACATCCGCCGGATAGAACAGCTGTTTGACGGTACCCGCTGGTTCGACATTAAACGCTACGGCATTGAAATTACACGCCGCACGGTGGACGCCAATCTGGTGGTAAGAGAAGTGGATAAATTAACCGTTGACGACCCGCGCCGCGCCGCCCAATTGCCGGCCGATGTAATTATTGCCGGCTTACCCGCGAATCCAAGATAAATAATTTAAAAACATGACCGATATGAAAAAAACAATATTATACCTGTTTGCATTAATCCTGTTGGTGGGAGCCGGGTCGTGCAATAAAGACGAAATCAACAGCCAAAGTATCTTCGTAGATCCCACCACGCCCCCCTCGACATTTGATACCTGGTTGCTCAATAACTATACCTACCCGTACAACATTGAGTTTAAGTACAAGATGGAGGATTTGGAGTCGCCGCTGACCTACCAGCTGGCGCCGGCAAGAATAGAAAACTCCATTGCTATGGCCAAACTTCTCAAATACCTGTGGATAGAAGCCTATAACGAACATGTTGGCATTGACTTTTTGCAGACGCATGTGCCGCGGGTAATTCACTTGGTCGGCTCGGGCGCTTACAATACCAACAATACGGTGGTACTCGGCACAGCCGAGGGTGGAATGAAAATAACCCTCTATGCCGTGAACGACCTGGATATCGTAAACCCCAGCATTGCCCAGTTGAATACCTATCATTTGCGTACCATGCACCATGAGTTTGCGCACATCCTGCACCAAACGAAAAATTATCCGGCCGAGTTCAAGCTCATCACAGTGAATGGATATATGGGCGATGACTGGGACAAGGTAAGTCAGGCTAATGCGTTGCGGGCCGGCTTTATCAGCGCCTATTCCATGAAATCGTATGACGAAGATTTTGTAGAATTGATTGCGCACTATATCATCAATACCCAGACGTGGTGGAACGCCCAGTTGACCACTGCCGGGACTAACGGCAAGGCATTGATAGAAGAAAAAATCACCGTAGTGAAAGGCTACCTGAAAAGCACATGGAATATTGATATAGACGAGATGCGCCGCATTGTACAGGAACGCGCCAATAACATAAATAACCTGGATTTACAAACCCTCTAAAAACGGACGAATATGAAAAATAAATTATTTATAGGGTTGTTGCTGTCACTCTTTGCCCTGCAAGCCTGCGTAAAAGATGAAGACAAGGTGTTTGACAACTCGGCAGCCGACAGAATGAATGCCGCCATAACTTCTTACAGGTCTATCCTGGTTTCGGAAGCCAACGGCTGGTTGGTGGAATATTTCCCCGAAAACGACCTTTCGATGGGCGGATATTACTTTATCTGGAAGTTTAACAATGATGGCACGGTTGAAATGGCGGGCGAGGTACCTACAGCCAAATACGCGGCAGGCCAAACATCGGTGTCCACCTATGCGGTGATTGCGGAAGAGGGGCCGGTACTTACCTTTAACACCTACAACGAAGTGTTTCACCTGTTCGTGGAGCCTTTCGGCGCATCGGATGTGGACGGTTATGCCGGCGATTATGAATTTGTCATCAGGGAAGTAACGCCCGAACAAATTGTGATGACCGGCAAAAAGTATGGCAATAAAATCCGGCTGACGCCTTACACCGATACTAAAACCTGGAAAGATCACCTTACACAATTTGTAGTATTAGACCAGAAAATGGCCGCATTGGGGTATAACGTAAAAGTAAACGGCACGAACGTTAGAAAAGCAGTCAGAAGATATAGGACATTTAGCTTTGAGAATAATGCAATAGCGCCCTATATTATTACAACTACCGGTATCAAGTTGTATAAGCCGCTTACCATATACGGAAAAACGGCACAATACTTTACATTTAATGAAGCGGAAAAAAAATTAGTCAGTGATGAAGCGGATAGCGACATCGTTATTGAACTGGGGTCGCCTCCTGTAAATGGCATTTTTGCCGCCACAAACGACAGTTGGAAGATTGAAGACAACGAGTGTTCAAACAGTTTTAGAACACTTCTTACGACCACAAAAAATCAATTGCTGAATGGGGGATATAATTTTACTTATAATTACATGTATTGCGGGCGCTCTCCATTAGATAATAATATGGTGTTTGCCTTTTTTGTTTTTCAAAGCGCCCCAGGCAACGCTTATTATCACGTCATCTATAATTTTATATATACGCCGGCGCCCGGCACGGATGACCAAATTAAGTTTGCTTATATCGGTCCCGGAAATGGCAATGCCGCTAATCAACCTGCGCCTGTAACAGGAATACTGGCTACGATAACTAACAAGTCGCCGTATAGCATTACCATTAAGGAGGCTAATTCCCCTATTATTCCTGCATACCCCCAGGGAATTCAACTGACCAGCGTCGCCGATCCGAATTTTTACTTTGTAATATACTCAACCGAATAAAAAACAAGACGTATGAAAAAATCAGTATATTTATTTTCAATGTTATTCTTCCTGCTGGCGGTTGCCACAGGTTGCAGCGATTGGGGCGAAGAGCCCGAATTAAATACCCTTGAACTAGAAAGCGCCAATGTGTCGTTCGACGCATATGGCGGCACCGGCACTATTGTGGTGAAATCCACTGCCGGCGTTACCGCCGCCTGTGGGGAACCGTGGGTATCCATATCCTCCGTATCGGGAAACACCGTAGCAATAACTGTTGACCCCAATAGCGAAATGTTGTCGCGCTCCACTGCGGTGACCGTGATGTCGGGCAGAAAAAAAATACAGGTGCCGGTCACGCAATCGGGCGTAATGATTGACTTTGACCGCTCAGCAATTACCTTGCCTGTGGAAGGATGCGACACGCTCCTGCCGATTAAGAGTCCTGTGCCGGTTATGGCTACTTCATCAGCCACGTGGCTTGTTGCAAATATTTCAGGCACTACGTTAACGTTGCATGCCGGAGCCAATCCTTTATTCTCGACTATCAGGGCGGCTACCCTGACCTTTACCGCCGGTTCCTTTACCATCCCTGTGGCGGTTACGCAACAGAAAAACACATTATCGTATAATGCGTATATCGGTACATGGGCGATGACACATACCGCATCTACTCCTACTACTGCTGCCAAGATTAGTAAAACAAATATCAAGGTGGCTACTGCGGGAGATGGGACTACGCTACGTGTAACCCTGCAAGCCGGCAGTAATGCAAGCACTACTTTTACGTTCAACATGGCCTATAATCCGGCCACCGGTGAGGTCGGCCTTAAGTATCAATATTTGTTTACCTCGTCTGACGGTGACGTCTTTTTCGCCCCATCTTCTTACCCGTGGAATTTTTATCCCCAAGCTAATGCTCCCCTGGCAGGTCTGAACGGCGTGATGACCGGAGGAACAACTGACTTGCCGGTAATAACCTTTTCGGATAATGGGGAGGGTTACTCGGTAAGAGGGATGTTTCTTTTAGAGATGAGGGGATCATCTGCCTACATTTATAATGCATGGGGAGATAACGCTACAACTTATTATAATATCATCATGAGCAAAACAGGCGGATAATATTTCGAAATAATAGAATGAATAAAGGCGCAGGGCGCGCTCTCATACCAACACTTTAGCATCACATTGTCATGTGATCCGGCGTGCGCCGTCGCTAATGACTACGTCATATACTTTGGGCTCTTTTCCGTATTTGGCGTGGTATTTTTCTTTTGCCGTACGAATGAATGCGTCATACCATTCGTCCTTCACCAGGTTAATGGTGCAGCCGCCAAAGCCGCCGCCCATTACGCGCGAGCCGGTCACATGGCATTCTTTCGCGATATCATTTAGAAAATCGAGTTCTTCGCAGCTCACTTCATAAAGTTTGCTCATGCCGTAGTGCGTTTCATACATTTTCCGGCCTGTGGTTTCATAATCGCCTTTTTCCAAGGCCTCGCAAACCGCCAGCACCCGCGCTATTTCTTCAATCACATATTCGGCGCGTTTGTAATCTTCGGCGCTCACTTCCTGTTGAACTTCGCGAAGCATGTCTAACGTAGCATCGCGCAAAAATTCAACCTGCGGATATTTTTTCCGCATCACAGCCACCACCGCTTCACACGATTGGCGCCGTTTGTTGTAGGCCGACGAGGCCAATTCGTGTTTCACCAGCGTGTCGAGCAACACTAAGCGGTAACCCTTCGGGTTAAACGGAAAATATTGATATTCCAATGAACGGCAATCAAGGCGCATGAGGTTGCCTTCCTTGCCAAAAAG
>JAIRMK010000119.1 GCA_031258755.1 Prevotellaceae bacterium | reverse complement strand
GTTACTATATTGCCATCTGTCACCACAGGCTGGTCTGTGGCAAGGATTGCCCCCGTCAGGTACTTCTCAAAGCCGGGGTAGCAGGTGGCTTTTTTCCCTTTCAGCAGCCCAAGCCCTCCAAGCACCATTGGTGCAGCACAGATGGCGGCAATTTTTATCCCGGCTTCGTAACTTGTGAGCAAAAGCTTTTTGAGCGCTTCAAACTCGTTTAGGCGAGTTGTGCCGCCGGGCAATACCAGCAACCCGGCGTCGCTAAAGTCGGTTTCCTTAAACAGCAAATCCGCCTCCACCGTCACCCGGTGACTTGCTACCACCTGTCTGGAGTCTTCCACCGAAACGGTTTTTACGGTTAGCCCTGCCCTGCGTAGCACATCTACCGCAGCCAAAGCCTCTACTTCTTCAAATCCTGTGGTCAGGAATATGTACGTGGTTTTCATGATGTAAAAAGTTTAAAATTTTTGCCTGCTTTGCGCATACCTGATTTCTTTTCCATTTATTACGATTACAAAAGTAATAAAAAAAAATTGATATCCGCTAATTGCTTAACAATGCAAATAACTTCTAAACTTCTATACTGCTAAATGACCGGTTTCCGTCCGCCCCACGCAAAGCGCACGACAATGAAGTGCGAAGAGCCGGCATGGTATTCGGAGCCTACTTCCTGCGAAAATTGATACCGCAACGACAGCTTCTTCGTTACGGCTGCGCCCACCGACAATTGCAGTTGTGAGGAGGATGTCCATCCCGCTCCTGCTTCCACCCGCCTGTTATACGCGGCCGTGAGCATAAAAGCATAACCCACCTCGGTGGCGCCCGACAATTGCAGTAATGCCGAAGGCGACAAACTTATTTTGTCCGTTACGTCGAAGCGGTAGCCGCCGGTGAAATAGTACTGCAGGCGTGCAACGTCCATGCCGTTGCTTAGGCTATTTTCTTTAATCTCGTTGGTCAGCAGTTGCGGGATGGACACCCCGGCGTAGAACTTTTCGCCGGCGTAGTACACGCCGAAACCGGCATTAAAACCAAATTGGCTGCTCAACGGTTCATTAAATGTATGATCATTTTCCGGGTCGTTCAGGTCGGTGATGCGGCTTTCCTGCATCGTCAGGGCCGACAGACTCAGGCCAAACGACAGGAAGTTGTTTTTAAGGCGTATTTTGTGCGCATACACTACACCCACTTGCAAGTTGTGGGTTACGCCGAAGGCGTCGTTGTGCACCCATGCGCCCAGGCCGCTGTGTTGCGCAATGGGCATTTGGTATTGCAACAGTTCCGAGAGCGGCGCGCCTTCAAAGCCCAGCCATTGTTTGTGGGCGCTAAGGCTGAGTTGGCTTTGTGTAGCCATGCCCACCGTAGCCGGATTGAGCAGCAACTCGTAGTCGCGGTAGTTCAGGTTCCCCTGTTCGTCGAAGTGTGGTTGCGCCGCGCTTGTGAAGGTATTACAAAGGAATACGGATGTGGCTATTATAGTTATGATTTTTTTCATCTTTTTTAAATTTTCTGTCGCGGTTTAATATTTGACAACTACAAATCCTTTTTTCACATTCCCCGATTTTTGGGCAGACAGGGTGTAGAAATAGGTGCCGGTGGGCACTTTGTCTCCCGCGTGCGGGCCGGCGCTGGCCGTTCCGTCCCAATTGTTTTGGTAGTCGGATGAGCGGTAGTGCACCTGTCCCGAGCGGTCGAATACGGTGAGGGTGTAGGTGTCACGGCTGTCGAGCGTGCACACGAAATAATCGTTGACGCCGTCGCCGTTGGGGCTGAAGCCCTGCGGAACATGAATATCTTCGTGGACTTCTACCACACAAGTCGCTTCCATATTCCCATCCCGTGTATGCACACGAACAGTGGTTGTTCCTGCCGCATTACCCTTTACTATGCCGTCATCGTTAACAATAGCTACAGACACTTTATCGGATGACCAGGTAACCGCTCTGTCATAAGCGTCATCGGGTATTACCACAGCCTGTAACTGTATTACATTATTGCGCACTATACGGATTTGTTTTGGATGTATCGACACCGACTCCACTTCTTTCGCGACGGTTAATTCGCAACTGTCTTTAAGCCCTCCATCATTGCTGATAACGACTATGAACGTTTTGCCGATAGTATTTGCCGAAGCCAATCCGTTATCCTGATCGATGGATACGATAGACGGGTTTCGGCTTTCCCATCGCACGGCTTTGTCGGTCGCGTCGGAAGGTTCTATGTTATAATAAAATTGTTGCTGCCGCTTATTTATCAATGTAAAGGCAGGCGATGGCGAGATCGTGATGCCGGTTACATCTATATTGTGTACGGTTACTAAACAGGAATCTTTGAAATTCCCTTCGTTGGTTGTAGCGATTATATACACTTGCCCTTCGCTTATGCCACTTACTACGCCTTGCGAACTTACTGTGGCAATACCAATATTCCGGCTACTCCATTGGACACGTTTATTCCATGCATCGGACGGAAGGACAGTGGCTGTAAGCGGTATGGTTCTCGATACATAGACGTCTTCATTTTTGGGCGACACGTCGATGCCCGTAACCGGGATATCATCGGCAAGCGCTATGGTTGCGTCTATTAATCCGGCGCCCATCAGCGGCGCTGTGGCCTGATCGTGGATAAGCGGATTAACGCTTAACAGTAAACGTTCGCGCAACTTTTCGGGTGTGTAGGTGCTGCTTCCGAAATGTGACAGCACCAGTGCCGCCACGCCCGACACATGCGGGCAAGCCATAGACGTTCCATACATATAGCCATAAGTGTTGTTAGGCAAGGTGCTCAGTACAGTCCTTGCATTTACCGTGGGATCTCCTCCCGGCGCTGAAATATCTACCGATGCCCCGTAATTGGAATAAGAAGCACGTTTTCCCGTGGGACCGATAGCCGCAACCGACAGCACTTCCGGCCATGCTCCGGGATACCGGTTATCCTTATTGTTCTTGTCGTTGCCGGCGGCAAAAATTACAATACCTCCAATCATTAGCGTTCCCGGCAACGGTTGTCCGTATTCGTCCTTGCCTGCATATTGAATGAAATAATTAATGCCATCCTTGTCGGCTTGATTCTGAACATTCTCATTTTTATACTGCCAACTGTTTTGGGAGATCACAGCGCCGTGGTCGGCGCCCCACGCTATGGCCGGGCCACCCGAAACGCTTCTTTCTCCTTCAAGCATTTGGCACGACATCAAGCGGACGCCATTGCTACTGCCATTACCTCCGGCGATGCCGGCCACGCCGATACCGTTATTATTCACGGCGGCAATAGTGCCGGCGACATGGGTGCCATGGTCTTCGGGTATAATGCCCCCTTTGCTCACAAAATTATAGCCTACGCCGGGCCAGATATGGCCGGCAAGGTCTTCATGCATGTAATCTATCCCATGATCTACCACCGATACGATAACATTCGTATTCCCCATGGTCTTGTCCCATGCGCCGGGCAGGCGGATGTCCACGCCCGCTATCCCCACCTGGCCGGTATTGTGGTAATGCCATTGATCCGGAAACCGGGGATCGTTGATTGTGGCCTGAGAATTGCCGACAAGTTCTATTTCATAAGATGGCTCTGCCATGTCAATGCCGTCGAGTGCTGCGTATGCAGTTACGGCGCGTTGGATATTTTCTGTTTCTTCTATCTCTATTTCATACCACAAATCCAGCCCAAATGCGCGTTGCCGTTGTTCAAACCTGCCGCCGATGATAAATAGCTGTCGCATTTTTACAGCATGATGGTCGGCATTTACGGCGTCTAATGGTTGGATGCCCACTTGGAGCGGACCGGCGGTAGCCGACAGCGGCATCGCTGTTTGCTGTAATTGTTGTGCGGTTTGTCGTGCAAGTTTTACCTGAATAACACCCGACCGTGTTGTCTTGTTTTGTGCAGCCAACGGGCACAGCAAACCGCACCACAGCAATATCATTAGAATTTTTTTCATTTTTACTTTTACATTAGATTACAAACAGCAAACAATAAAGGCTGCGGTCATGCAGCCCTTATGGTGTTTCTTCATGCTTGGCTTTTTAATCCTTGTTCCATGTGGCAAATTCAACAAGATATCCGCAGTAATAACCATAACAATCATCAGAGGAAGCATCCCATTCGAAATAGCCATAACTACCATCTTTATTGGCGGTCGCTATCCAAGAGATAGAAATTTTTCCTGCATCATCCTTTTCGATAATAGCATGAGTGTCTGTCGGATAGAAAGAGGTGCCTGCAAAAATGAACCAACTTGTACTATGCATGAGAGTCCTCCAACCAGGGAACATCGGAGGGGAGACTTCTTGAAGCGGAATAGTCATGGTTTTGATTTTGGCGATCAAATCAACGGTAGCCCTTATGGTTCTTGAATTATCTCCCATAAGTCCTGTGATATTTATAGTCGCAGGATCAACCTCTGCTACGGTTATCGTATAATCTTGCGCTCCAGACCAAGACCAGGGGCAGTAGCATCTCATTTCATTAGTTACCGTCCAAGTACCCACTAATTCCGACATTTCAATTAGGATTTCATCATCCTTAATGGAAATATCGAGATCTTTCCCGGCCTTTCCATTATCTAATCCCAAGTTGTAATTGGCGGAATTTCCGGTTAGCGAAACGGTCAATACACGCCCCGGGTTGGTAATATTGTCATCAATAATCGCAACCTTAAATTCAGTAAGTCCCACGCCCTTGGCCAAGGTAACGCTTTTTGCGCTTAACGGCTGGTCATTGGCCGACAACACCACAAAATCGCTCCCTTCTACCAAAGCCGAATTGTCTTTATTAATTCCGGTCACACTAAAATCGACCGTTATATCATTTTGCAGAATGGCATATACGCTGAACGTCATGGTATCGCCCTCAGCAACGCTGGACGAGGAAGCGCTTACAGCCACAAAGTATTGGTCAATGGGCAATACTGTTACGGGATCATCCTGACAACCATAGAACGAGGCTATGATGCCTGTCAGTAAAAGAAGTGTGAATTTAACATTTTTCATAATTAATATTTTTTTGGTTGTTTACAATTTTAATTTATCAATAACCGGGGTTTTGTTCTATGATCGTATTGCCGTTAATTTCCTCAACAGGTATAGGCCAAACCCAGTGAAAGTCTTCCGGAGATACGGTCAGAGCAGCCATTGTCGGGTGCGCTCCGGGCTGTGTCACCCGCTCAAACCCTTTTTTGTAACGTTTCATATCGTGCCAGTAGTGTCCTTCGAAGCAATATTCCAACCGGCGTTCCAAATATATTTTTTCCAGCGCATCATTCCGGTCGGCAAAACTAACATAGGGTGTCGCTAAACGAGCCTGACGAATGGAATTAACCGCGCCCACTGCGTTGGAATTACCGGTACGGGCCAATGCTTCCGCATAATTCAACACCAACTCGGGATAGCGGAATATTTTAAGTTCATTGATGTTGTATGAAGAAGCTAATGTCGCGTTTCCCATGTATTTATATACCAGCGTCTGGGTGCCTTCTTTGGCTGTTTCCATATCGCTGAAAAATATTTTTACGCGGGCGTCGCCGGGTTCATACATATCATACAAACCGTTTGTTCCGTTTTTGGTAGGAATAAATTCCGGTTTGGCGCCTCCGGGTTGGTCGTCACCCAGCCAAAAATTGCGCATGGAGCGGGATAAAAGAAATTCATTACTGGCTATAGGGATGCGGAAAATAATTTCTTTTCCTGTGTCGTCCGTCCATACTTTTCTAAACTCGGCCGTGTCGGTTTCAACGCCGTAAGTAGAAGCATACAGCGCTTGGAAATTGGTGTATTCCTGAATTACGCTTTGGTCTTCCCCAACGTACAGGTAAGCCCGGCTTAATAAGAGGCGCGCCGCCGCGTCCGTCAAATAATTGATATTCGAGCCGGTTAATAACTGTTCATCGACTACCGTACGGAGGTCGGCTATCAGGTAATCATACACTTCCTGCACCGTATTTCTCGTTTTCATGTCGAGCGTTGTCGTAAACACATACGGAACGCCCGGATCACTGCTCGCGGTGACAGGGTCATAGGGTTTTGCAAAAGCGCGTATCAGATCGAAATGCGCCCATGCGCGTGCCGTCAGGCAGGCGCCTTTAATACGTTTTTTTGCAGCCTCATCGCCTTCTTTACTGTCAATGACTTCCAGGATGTTGTTGGCGCGGGCAATACAAATATACGCGTTGAACCAAAGGTTATACATCACATCGTTGTCTGCGGAAAAATCATACCGGTACGCTTGTAAATAGGTATTGCGCCATGAGGCCGGCACGACTACATTATCGGTCATAATATCATACACCGACAGTCCTTCGGAGAGATACCTGCCGCGTATCGACGCATACACGCCATTCAAAGCCGTTTCGCAGTCGGCCAGCGTAGCCAGCGCTACCTGGTCGCTGACGGCAGTATAAGGTTGTTTGTCAAGGAAGTCTTCGCATGACACCGTAAGCAATAAAACAATGCTTACCACTAAAGAATATAGTATAGTTTTTTTCATATTTCGTTTATTATTTCGAGGTTTTACTACAAATTAAAAGGTGATGTCGATACCGCCTGTAATAATACGTGGCGTGGGATAGGCGCCCAAATCCACGTTCGAGATTTGTTCGGGGTCAAAACCTTTATAGCCGGTAAAGGTGAGCAGGTTCTCTCCCTGCACATAAATTCTCAATTTTTTTACGAATTTGGTACGTTCCAACCATTTTTTGTCGAATGTATAGGAAACCATCAGGTTTTTCAGACGCACGAAGTCCTGTTTTTCTATTAAACGGGCTTCGTTCCAACTGCCGTTCACATCTTTACGCGGCAGGCGGGTCACATCGCCGGGTTTTTGCCAGAAGTCGGCTGCAGTAGTCATACGTTGAGAACCAGCCCATGCGCCGTTGGATGTTTCCAAAAAGTACCGGTTATTGTTTATGGTATATTTATCGAATATACCTGAGAACAGGGCCGATATGTTCAATCCTTTCCATGTTACATCCAGCGTGACGCCGGCAGTGTAGCTGGGGAAATACGATTTGCCCAACATCACCTTATCGCTCTCACGGTAGGTATTAATAATGCCGCCATCAGGCACGCCATCCACGGCGGTGTACCATAAGCCATCGCCATTTACCGGGTTTACACCGGCCCAGCGTACACTATAAAATTCTCCGAAAGGATGCCCTACCTGTAATTTTAATCCTGTATCGCCCCATACCATTTCATCCAAATCGCCAAACAATTTGGTGATTTTATTTTTATTATAGGCAAAATTCCCGCCTATGCTTATCAGCCAGTCTTGATTTTTAAAGACTTCGGCATTGAATGTAAATTCTATACCGGTATTGTACATTTCGCCGATATTTTTGTCGGCCTGCTCAAATCCGGAAGTCAGCGATAGCGGCACTTCCAGTATCATGTCGTACGTGTTCCTGCGATACCATTCTATCGTGGCCGTATAGCGGTCGTCCAAAAAGCCAAAATCATACCCCACATTGAACGACAGTTGACGTTCCCATGTCAGGTCGTCGTTCGCCGGACTACTCGGTCCCGATCCGGCAATGCCATTATAGGTAATGCCGCTGAATCCATATAAACCCAGTGCGGCATAGTTGCCGATATTGGCATTACCCTGTGTGCCGGCGCTAAAGCGCAGTTTTGAACGGCTGAGGATGTCCACACTTGTCAGAAAGTCTTCATTTTTCATATTCCAGGCCAAGCCTACCGCCCAGAAACCGCCCCAGCGTTTATTTTTCCCAAAACGCGAGCATCCGTCTTCACGATACGTAATATCCGCAAAATATTTTTCATCGTAATTATAATTCAACGCACCGAAGAATGATACCAGCGTATATTCGCTTTTAGAGCCGGAAAAACCTTTACCTTCCGGTGCCGTATAAGCATCTGGCACATTTAAAGAAGGATGGGATACCTCTATCATAAAAGTGTTTTCACTGGAATAATAATAGCCGGTGGTTTCGGTACCGGCATAGGCTTTTAAACTGTGCTTGTCGGCAAACGTGGTGTTGTAGGTTAGCACATTGCTTTGCACATACGTATTTAGCAATTCATTATAAAGGTATAATGTCCCGTTATTCGCCGATCCCCAAGCAGAAGCAGGAGCAAAATTGCGTGCACGTTTGTAGTAGTGATAATTGGTTCCGAACGTACTCCTGAGGGTCAAATCATCCGTAAATTTGAAGTCAAGGAAATTATTGGTCCTGATGTTGAGGTGCGTCGCCACATCAGTATTTAACTCAAGCTGTTGCAATGGGTTGAGGTATTGCCAACGGTAGAATTCCTGTCCGGGACTTGCACCGTCGCGCCAGTTTCCGTCATCATCCCTTAACCGTTCATAGGGATTCAAAAGGTAAGCAGACCAGATCGGGCTATAATAATTGTTCCGATAATAAGAATCCTCATCGGCTGTTACACTGAGGTTATTGGTTTCATAACCCACCGTATTATTGGTAGTAAACGTCAACCATGAATTTACCTTTTGTTCCAGGTTAACCCGCCCGGTAAAGCGTTCCAAGCCGGAACGTTCCACAATGCCATCTTGCCTGTACATGGAAGCAGAGGCGTATGTTTTCGTTTTTTCCGTATTGGAGTTGAACGACAGTTCATGCGATTGCATAAACGGATTACGGAACATCTCGTCGGGCTGGTAGAAGTCATATTGAGCCATTTCATTATATTGGACTATCTGCATCGGATCTGATAAATCCCATAACCCCATGGCTATTTCGTACGCCAATTTTTCTTGTGTATTCATCAATCCGAAGTTGTCTTTTTGGAAAAGCGATACGCCGAACTGGCCTTTATAATTAATGCCGGCTTCTTTCCCCGCACCCGATTTGGTCGTAACCAGAATCACGCCATTAGCCGCCCGCGAGCCATAAATGGCAGTGGCCGAGGCGTCTTTTAAGATCGTCAAACTTTCGATGTCATTGGTGTTGATAGCCGAAAATTCTCTCGATGAAGACGGCAACCCGTCAATAATGTACAAAGGCTCCGTGCCAGAGTTAATGGAACTTACGCCGCGAATCATTACTGTAGCCGTAGCGCCCGGGCGGCCGGAGCCGGTTATGGCGACAACTCCTGCTGCCTGCCCTTGCAACATTTGCGTAAGGTTACCCGCCGGGGCTTCGCCAATCTTCTCATTCCCTACAGTCGAAATAGCCCCTGTTACGGCGCCTCTCTTTGCAGTGGCATAGCCGATCACTACCACATCCTCCAACTTTTTAGTCTCGATCTCAAGCGTCACATTAATGGTTGCGCGACCTGCCACGGCCTCCTCGTGGAGCTTCATTCCCACAAAAGTGAACACGAGGACAGCATTGTCCACCACATTGATGGTGTAGCGGCCGTTAGCGTCGGTCACAGTGCTCACTGTTGTGCCTTTTACCACCACCGATACGCCCGGCAACGGTTGCCCGTCGGCAGCGTCGGTTACCACACCCGATACTTGCACAGTTTGCGCAAACAAGGCGCCTGCTACGAGTATCATGCCAATCAAAATCAGTGTTAATTTTTTCATTGGAATTAATTTAACGGTTAATGTCTACTTTATATATTTGGTTACAATTGACTAATTAGGTCAAATCAATTTTTTATTTTTCACATATCATTAATATTTCTGTAAACCCTTCCTTTTTGACTCTGCGACCTTTGGAAGCCATTGGTATTAGCCGCTTTCTCAGGCTATCGCCTTGCGCTTAGCATCCTTTTTTAGCTTAGTGTGTCGGCTTGTGTGTCGTCGCAATTCTTCCCCTATTCTTCCCCTATTCTTCCCCTAATGATGTTGGATTGTTTCAAATAACGCTCTAAAAGTCTGTACTTTACATTTATCCGATTTTGACCTAATTAGTCAAATCTTCTAAAAAACGAACATGAGGCCAAATATAAGAATTTTTTTGATTGTTGCAAAAATATTAAAAAAAGTGAACTTGGTAAATTCAACTGCCTGACACAATTTTCATTAACATAAAAGCGTTAATTCATCCACGTAAGGTTTTATTTCTGCTGCGGTGTCGAACATGGTGGGGATGGCGTAGGTTTGCCCCTGCAACCCGGCGTCTTGCCCCCAAGCAGGGGGTCGTCGGTTCGACTCCGACAATCTCCACCAAAGGAAAATCAGGCAATTACGAGATTTTGATAATTGTTTTTTAATATTCCGCTACACACAAACTACACACAGCCAAAATTAACAAATTTTAACAAAAAACAAAATTTGTTAATTTCCTATTTCCAATATTTCCATATTTCTATTTGGGTAGCCAATTAGGCGCACTAAGAAATTATAATTATCTGATTTTCAATATTTCTATTTTTGAAGATAATTGGAAAACGTAGCTAATTAGGCGCACTTAAGGGCAATGTCGTTAATTAGGCGCACTTAAAGTGGATAATGTCGCTAATTAGGCGCACTTAAAAGGGTAACGTAGCTAATTAGGCGCACTCAAAAGGGGCAACGTAGCTAATTAGGCGCGCTTAAAATGGCAATGTCGCTGATTAGGCGCACTTGAAATCGCGAAATGTCGCTAATTAGGCGCACTATTGTTTCCTCAATTTCCTTGTCTTTATTTTGGAGTTAGATATTTGTTTGTGCAACTGCCGTAACTGCTCTTGAATATCGTCTATTTTAGAAACAGCAATTTTTAAAGCTTCTTCCCTGGCAAGTATTTCCGA
>JAIRMK010000154.1 GCA_031258755.1 Prevotellaceae bacterium | reverse complement strand
CTTAACTCTTAACTATTTTTCCTATCTTTGCGGAAAAATAAGGGCAATGAAAACAACGAATGAATATATCCTCCTGTTGCGCGACTACAAGTGTAAACATGCCGCAGAATACGGCATAGAACGCATGGGTATTTTCGGGTCAGTAGCGCGTGGGGAACAGCGCAAAGATTCTGACGTGGATGTGTATTTCGAAAGCCCGTCAATGAGTTTATTCAAAATGGGCGGGTTAATGTGCGATCTCGAAGATTTATTCGGAACACGCGTGGATCTTATCCATAAACACAAAAATATTCAACCGGCGTTCCTTCATCGTATCGAAAAAGACATCATTTATGTATAACCGCACTATTATTTTAGAATCACTACAAAACATTGAAAGGGTACTGCAAGAAGTGATAGAATGGACAACACATGTGCGTTCTTCTGATGATTTTTCGGCCTCCACTGAGGGGATAATTTTGATAAATGCCGTATGTATGCGGCTCTTTGCTGTGGGAGAAGAGTTAAAAGCTATTGACAAACGCACTGATAAAAAACTGTTGCCTCTTTACCCTGATGTGGATTGGCGAAGAGCAATGAAGATGCGTGATATAATCGGGCATCATTATTTTGAAATTAATGCGGATGTCATTTTTGATACGCTTCGTGATGATATTCCATTACTATTGGTAATTATCCGGCAAATAAAAACGGATATCAGTAATAACAAACCGCTCCACAACAATTAAAGGAATATCATGGATACGAAGGATAGAGACGAAGAAAAGGTAAAGCCACAGTAATAATGCGTAGATGTATAAAATATAGCATATTCTTACTGTCCGGCTGCCTTCTCTCTTTGGAAAGCGCGGCACAGGATGGCTATGTGTTGGGTTATAAAATAGAACAGGGCGACACCGTGTATCAAATGCAACTGCGCGAAATCGTTATTTTTCCGCGCCCCACGTTCAAAAATGAAAAAATGGCACGGGAATACCAGCGGCTGGTATATAATTTCAAGAAAGCATATCCCTATGCCTTAGTTGCCAAGCAGCGCTTGCAGGAAATGGATTCCGTAGTGGCGTTAATCTCTACGGAAAAACAGAAAAAAGCCTACCTCAAACAAAAAGAAAAAGAGCTGTTCAAAGAATTTTCCGCACCGTTGAAAAAACTCACCTACTCGCAGGGACGGCTGCTGCTGCGGCTTATCGACAGGGAAATAGGGCAAACGTCGTATTACCTCATCAAAGACCTCCGCGGAGGCTTTGTGGCTTTCTTCTGGCAAGGCATCGCCAAGCTTTTCGGCGCAGACCTGAAAAAGCCTTACGACAAATACGGCGAAGACAAGCCCATAGAAGACATGATCAAAATGTACCACAACGGCACCTTCGACCTGTATTACTACCAGGTGCTCCGGAACTGAAAAATAAATCGTATCTTTGCCGGTCATGGAAGGAGAGGATTTTCGGCATAAGGGACAACGACGGCGCATGACGGAACAGCTACGCGCCGCATTTGGTTTTGACGAACGGATACTGAAAGCCATGAACAAAATTCCCCGTCATTTATTTGTGGATAAAGGCATGCAACACCTCGCCTATCTGGACAAGCCGCTGGCTATTGCAGCCAATCAAACCATCTCGCGGCCGTTCACCGTGGCCATGCAAACCCACCTGCTCGACGTAAAAAAATGGGATAAAGTGCTGGAAATCGGTACGGGGTGCGGGTATCAAACCGCCGTGCTGGCCGAATTGGGCGCCAAGGTGTATTCCATCGAACGGCAACGCGAACTGTATGAACACGCACAACGGATATTGGCGGCGCTGCAATATCAAGTATTGTTGTTCTACGGCGATGGCTATGCGGGAAAGCCGGTGCTGGCGCCGTTCCATAAAATTATCGTAACCTGCGGCTCGCCGGATATTCCGCAACAACTGAAAGCGCAATTAGCCGTTGGCGGACGAATGGTTATCCCTGTGGGCGAGGACTCGCAAACCATGACGGTGGTGGACAGGTTAACAGAAAACGATTACCGGCTCACCACACACGGCACCTACAACTTCGTGCCGATGCTCGAAGGCACAAACAAATAAAACATGATACAGGTAAAAACTTTTTATTTTAACGAACTGCGGGAATGCACGTATGTGCTGTGGGACGACACAAACGCATGCGTGGTGGTTGACCCCGGCGCCGAGACCGAGAGCGAACGCCTCCGGTTGCAGCAATTTATAGACGGTCACGCCTTGAAGCCGGAAGCCATACTGAACACGCATGGACATTTTGACCATGTGCTGGCCAATGCTTTTTTGGCGCGGGTGTACGGCATAAAAAGCTACATCCACGCCGGCGACCGCACGCTGCTCGAAAAAACGAACGAATACGGCAATATGTTTGGCTACAAAATAGAACAGCCGCCGGCCGCTGCGGGATTTTTAACAGAAGACCGCCCTTTCTGCTTCGGACATTCGCAATTACAGGTGTTGCATACGCCGGGGCACAGCAAAGGCGGCGTATGTTTCTATGCGCCCAACGACAAATTCGTGCTCACAGGCGACACGCTGTTTCAGGGAAACATTGGCCGCGTAGACCTTCCGGGCGGCGATTTCGATGAAATCATGGAAAGCCTGTCCGGGAAACTCATGGCGCTGCCCGACGACACCGCCGTGTACCCCGGACACGGCCTCCCCTCCACCATCGGCGAGGAAAGGCGGAACAACCCTTACATCACGGAAGTTTATTAGAACGCTTTAATTTACTTGTTTATTTCAAAATTCTTCCTACCTTTGACCCATATTAATTAAGCGCAGGTATCCACTAAAAACAAATTACTATGGCATTAGAAACACGTCCCATCCCTGTGTTAAAGGGTAAAGCGGCAAGGGATTTTTTTGAAACTCTGAAAAAATGCACGGTCTCCGAAAGCAGGGAGGAAGTGCAGGAAATTAACCGAAAAATGCGGGCAATGTTAGAAAAAAGCAGGGCAAAAGGATATGTTTAATTTGGATGCGCAATGCGAATTTATTATTTTATCCACCGAAGAGCCGATTGTCGATTTTGACTGCGGAGACGCCAACTTAAATAAATTTTTCAACCACGAAGCACTGCATTACAAAGCGCAGTTACTGGCGCAAACTTGCTTTTTCCGGCATTATGAAACCGGGAAAGTTGTGTGCGCTTTTTCCTTGTCGCCAAATTCATTAAAAACATCCGATTTACCGGGTAGCCGGCGCAAGAAAGTGAAGGAATATATTCCGCGCGAAAAATCCTTGCAATCGTATCCTGCTTTTCTTGTTGGGCGATTTGGGGTATCGGTAGATTTCAAAAATAGGGGCATCGGTATGCAGTTAATGAGATATGTCAAGAGTTATTGCCTCTCCACTTTCCCTGACTTTTGCCGCTTCCTGCTGATAGATGCCTATAACACGCCTTCCATATTGAAGTTTTATCAGAAGAACAACTTCGTCCCCGTATTTTCCACCGAAGAGCAGGAGCGCAGCGCCTATAAAACAGCCGACGACGAACTCCTGCAAACAAGATACCTGTTCTTCGATATGATTAATTGGAAAGACAAGAGCTACTAAATGTGCTAATGTGACCAATTGTTCATTATTTTCACCCGCACGCCGGCCATGAGCCAAACGCCGGGCTGCACCAAACCGGCATAATC
>JAIRMK010000151.1 GCA_031258755.1 Prevotellaceae bacterium | reverse complement strand
ATTATTACCGCCGGCAGCACAGGCGGTATTATCGGGATGATTATCGCCATTCCCACTTATACGGTAGTGCGTGTATTTGCCAAGGAATTTTTCAACCACTTCAGGGTTGTCCGCAAGTTGACGGAGAAGATATAGCGGCCTCCCCCCAGCCCCCACCAAAATCACTTTTGCGCAACAGCGCCGGACGGAAGTCACACCCAATTATCTTTTTGCGCAACAGCGCCGGTCTCCGAAAAGGGCGAACACACAGGTGCGCCCCTACTAACCATTAATCATTAACCATTAATCATTATTTTTTTACTACCTTTGCGCCGTTAATTAAAAAAAACACTATGCATTTTCATGCGCCGGCATTTTTGCGCCACATTTTCCCCACGTTCATCTGGAATTTTGAAGGTGAAACGCGCAATGTGTTCCTCACGTTCGACGATGGGCCGCGCCCGGAAGTAACGCCATGGGTGCTCGATGAGTTAGACAAATGGGAGGCCAAAGCCACGTTTTTTTGTCTGGGGAAAAATGTGGAAATGTTTCCCGACCTTTTTCAGGAAATTAAAAAACGCGGCCATGCCGCGGGCAATCACTCCTACAGCCACATCAAAGGCTGGGGCATGGATACCGGCGCATATATCCGCGACGTCGATTTTGCCAACGACCTTATCGGAAGCAACCTTTACCGCCCGCCCTACGCACGCATAGGCCCCAACCAGGCGCGCGTGCTCAGCGAGCGATACAGGGTCATCATGTGGGACGTGCTCAGCCGCGATTATAGCCGCCACCTTTCAGGAAAACGCTGCGCGCGGAATGTCATCAAATATGTGAAACCCGGCTCCATTGTGGTGTTCCACGACTCGGTGAAGTCGGCGCGGAACTTATGGGAAGCCTTGCCAAAAGCGCTTCACTACATCTACGAACAGAAATGGATTTGTAAACCGATAGAATTATAATCACTATGCACAATGTATTGTTATTAGGATCAGGGGGGCGGGAACATGCGCTGGCATGGAAGCTGCGGCAAAGCAAGCGGCTGAATAAACTCTGCATCGCGCCGGGAAACCCGGGCACGGCTTCATTGGGCGAAAATGTCGATATCGCCATAAATGATTTTGAAACGTTGAAGCAACTGGCGCTCGATAAAAAAATCACCATGCTGGTGGTTGGCCCCGAAGATCCGCTGGTGAACGGCATCACCGATTTTTTCAACAATGATCCCGACCTTGCGCACATTGCCGTGATTGGCCCCAATAAACGAGGCGCACAGCTCGAAGGCAGCAAGGATGTGGCCAAGGCGTTCATGAAAAGATACGGTATTCCCACGGCGCGCTACCAGACATTCACGGCCGAAACCATCAACAAGGGCTATGCGTTCCTCGAGAGTTTGGAACCCCCTTATGTGTTGAAAGCCGATGGGCTGGCCGCAGGAAAAGGGGTATTAATCATCGACGATATCAGCGAAGCAGAGCTGCAACTGCACGACATGCTAAACGGAAAATTCGGCGACGCCGGGAAAAAAGTGGTCATCGAAGAATTTCTGAGAGGCATCGAACTTTCCGTATTCATCCTTACCGACGGAGAATCGTATAAAATCCTGCCGGAGGCCAAGGATTACAAACGTATCGGCGACCACGATACCGGACTTAATACCGGCGGCATGGGCGCCGTATCGCCTGTTCCGTTTGCCACCGCGCCTTTCATGCAAAAAGTGGAAGAACGCATTATTATACCCACCATAAAAGGGTTGCAAAATGAAAATATCATGTATTGCGGTTTTATTTTTATCGGGCTGATGAACGTGGGCGGCAATCCGTATGTCGTAGAATACAACGTGCGCATGGGCGACCCCGAAACCGAAGCGGTGATGCCGCGTTTAGACGGCGACCTCGTTGATCTTTTCGAGGGCGTGAGCCGGCACACGTTACATGAAAAGACCTGCAAAATAAATGACCGCACGGCCTTGACGGTGGTATGCGCCTCGGAAGGATATCCCGAAGCTTACCGGAAAGGAATGGATATTACCGGCCTCGACAGCGTAACCGACAGCCTCGTGTTCCAGTCGGGCACGGCGATGAAAGACGGACAGCTTGTCACTGCCGGCGGGCGGGTGCTGGCGGTAACCTCGCTCGGCCACAGCATCGATGAAGCGCAGAAAACAAGTTATGCCGGCATGAAACATATTAAATATAACGGCAAGTATCACCGCACCGACATCGGGGCGGATCTTTCGCGCTATACTGAAAACTCATCCGCTCATGATTAATTTTTTTCAACGCAATCCTTTTGTCACAAGTTTGGTGTGTTTGGCGCTACTGCTTATTTTATGGATACCGTCCATCCTCTTTCCCATAGCGCCCGAAGCCCTTTACATAAAATTCATGATGCCCTTGCAAAGATGGATGATTGAAGATTTACAGCTACAGGGGCACGCGGGAATATGGACGAGTTTTATTATGATTGCCGCCGGCGCATGCCTTTTGTTTGTCATAAACAGAAAGCACCTTTTTGTAACCGGACAGGAGCAACTCATGTTGTTGCTGTTTATACTCATTTCTTCGGCCGAGCCATACACCCAACAATTCTCAGGCTCGCAGGCGGCGGTTTTATTCGTGCTGCTAAGCCTCCATTATCTCTTCCGTTCCATTCAGGTTATAAAGGCCATATCGTCACTGTTTCTTTCGGCATTTTTTACGGCATTGGCCGCCCTGTTTTATTTTCCGTCCGCAGTCGTTCTCCTCGCTATATTTATCGGCATACTTATTTCAAGACCTTTTGCATGGCGCGACTGGATGGCCTATTTTAGCGGAATAGCAACCCCGTGTTTCTACCTTTTCCTCCATCACTACCTCCGTTACGGTACTTATACCGACTTTTGGGAAACGATGATCGAAATTATCCCCCCGCCGGTAATGCCCGGATTTACGTTCTCCATACCCGAACTATTGCTGTTTGTCCTCTTAACCATTATGGCATTATGCTCCTTCTTTCCGGGCCGTCCGGGAAGTTCGCCGATTAAAATTAAACACACCCGGATGCGGCAAATATCAAAATGCCTGTTGTTGTGCCTTCTAATTTCCATAGCGCCGCTCAACACCTCACAACCCTGTATCATGCCGCTGGCAGCTATTCCGTTGTCCATCCTTGCAGCAAATTATTACGATCATATTCGCCGAAAAAAAATATTTAATTTACTTTTGTTTTTTATATGTCTCGCCATCGCAGGTATAAGAATTTTTTAAACCCGGCGTGTCATTTTGGCATTAAAAACACCAAAATGTCGCTTTAAACCCTCGTGGCATATTTATTGTATTAGCACCTTAGTATGAAAATGAACAATATATTTTTATCTGATCCCATGGACGAAAATGTGGATTATATTCCCATTGTGGTGGACGATATGGATGTGGAGGTAGAAGATAAAGCGATAAAAACACCAAAACATTTGCCGCTACTGGCCTTACGTAATGCCGTATTGTTTTCCGGAACCGTTATCCCCATTACCGTAGGACGCGACAAGTCCATTACCCTCATTCGCGAAGTATATAATACGACAAAACTGCTGGGAGCGGTTACACAGCGCGACACTAAAGTAGATAATCCGGGGATCAATGACCTCTACAAGACAGGAACGATAGCCCATATTCTGAAGGTCATTGAGATGCCCGATGGCTCCGTTACCGCCATCCTGCAAGGCATGCAGCGGTTTGAAATCACCGGCACCATTCAGGAAGATCCCTACATTATTGCCCACATCAAAGAGCGCAAAGACATACGCCCGGCGGCAAACGACAAGGATTACAGCGTAATTATCGAATCGGTACGCGACGCCGCGCTGCACATACTGAAACTCTCCCCGCATCTTCCGCAGGAAGCGGCCTTCGCCATTAAAAACATCGACAGCAGCGAATTTCTCATCAGTTTCATCGCATGGAACCTCGAACTCGATAATGCCGCCGATAAACAGCAGCTGCTCGAAATTGACCGCGTGAAAGACCGCGCGTTAAAACTGCTCGAACTGCTGAACAGGCAAGTCGATATCCTGAAAATAAAAAACGACATCCAGCAGAAAGTACATACCGAGCTCAACCAGCAACAACGCGAATATTACCTCAACAGCCAGTTGAAAACCATTCAGGATGAACTGGGAATAGGCAGCTCACGCGACGACCTGAAAGAGCTCGAGGAAAAAGCGAAAGAGAAAAAATGGCCAAAAGAAGTGGCGGAGCTCTTTAAAAAGGAAATGCAGAAAATTGAACGCATGAACCCGCACTACGGCGACTATCCCATGCAATTCAATTATCTGCAATGCCTCATTGATCTTCCCTGGGCGACGTGTTCAAAAGACAACCTGAACCTGAAGAATGCAGAAAAAATATTAGATGAAGACCACTTCGGACTGGAGAAAGTAAAAGAACGCATCCTCGAACACCTGGCTATAATCAAGCTGAAAGGCGATTTGAAGTCACCCATTCTGTGTCTTTACGGCCCTCCGGGCGTAGGGAAAACGTCGCTTGGAAAATCAATAGCCCGCTCGCTGGGACGGTCGTTCGGGCGCATATCGCTGGGCGGCCTGCACGATGAAGCCGAAATTCGCGGACACCGCAAAACGTACATCGGCGCTATGCCGGGACGCATCATACAAGCGATAAAAAAATGCCAGACCTCAAATCCTGTCATCATTTTGGATGAAATCGACAAGGTGGGCAATGATTTCCGCGGCGACCCCGCGGCAGCGCTCCTCGAGGTGCTCGACCCCGAACAAAATAATTCGTTCCACGACAACTATCTGGATGTGGACTACGACCTGTCGAAGGTGTTGTTTCTCACCACTGCCAACAGCATCGGGAATATTCACCCGGCGCTGCGCGACCGCATGGAAATGCTGGAAGTGAGCGGCTATTTGATTGAAGAAAAAATTGAAATCGCGAAACGCTACCTGCTGCCAAAACAGCTGGAGATACACGGTGTGAAGCCTTCAAAGTTGAAGCTGCCGGACGAGGTGCTTGAAAAAATTATTGAGCACTACACTCGCGAATCGGGCGTGCGTGGACTGGAGAAACAGTTGGCAAAAATAGTGCGCTATACCGGCAAGAAAATCGCTTTCGACGAGAAAGTGAAACCGACGCTTACGGCGTCGAATATCCAAACGATACTGGGCGCTCCCAAATTCCTGAAAGAAATGTATCAGGGCAACGACTTCACCGGTGTGGTCACCGGGTTGGCGTGGACGGAAATGGGCGGCGAAATTCTTTTTGTCGAAACCAGCCTGAGCCGGGGGAAAGGCACCCTCACCCTCACCGGGAATTTAGGCGACGTCATGAAAGAATCGGCGACTATTGCGCTCGAATACATCAAGGCGCATGCCGAACAATTAGGGCTGCAACCCGAGCTGTTCGAACGGTGGAACGTCCACCTGCATGTGCCCGAAGGCGCTATCCCGAAAGACGGCCCCTCGGCCGGCATTACTATGGCTACAGCGCTGGCGTCGGCGTTTACACAGCGCAAGGTGCGTAAAAACATCGCCATGACCGGCGAAATCACCCTGCGCGGAAAAGTGCTGCCGGTGGGCGGCATAAAAGAAAAAATATTAGCTGCCAAACGCGCCGGTATTAAGAATATCGTATTGTCGCGGGAAAACGAAAAGGACATTAACGAGATTAAACCTGTCTATATAAAAGGCCTCGTCTTTCAATACGTAAATACCCTGTCGGATGTGCTGGATTACGCCCTTACCGGCGAAATGGTGAACAACCCGCTTAAGATAACAGCTACGCCCAGCTAAAAGGATGGAAAAATATTTTCTATGTCCAAAAAAAAGAGTATCTTTGTATGAACTAAATTTCAGGCTATGGAAAGGAAAAAAATCAGAGAAAAATTAGGTGATTTTTTTATTGATATTGCAAAATTAGTATTCGGTGGTGTAGTATTGAGCATAATTTTAGACCTTGAAATGAATAAACTGATAGTACTATCAGTTGGAGCAATATCTACCGCTATATTAGCATGGCTCGGTTTTTACTTGTATAACAAAAAATAATTATTATTATGGAATTTATTTATTTATGTGCTTTTCTCTCGGTTGGCTCTCTTATTGCTATTGCGATAATGCACTATACAGACCACAGGAAAAAGAACAACCGCGAGGTTATCTCTCACGCTTGAGAAATGGTTTCGCCGTTCGCGAAAGCAGTTTTCCGGCCGATACCCCGAGGGTTATCGCACTTTCCCGAGCTATGCCACTTCAACGAAGGCGACTGGAGCCCGACAACGATGCCCGACGTTGATTCAAAATCCGGGATGGTAAGTATGATGAAGGGCGATCGGTTTCGGTCGCCCTTTTTTACGCCACCGTAAACTCGTAGCCTTCCATAATCGGATTGTGCAGCACCTTGCGGCATACTTCATCGATGCGGCGTTCGGCTTCGGCCTTACCGGCGGCTTCTATTTCAAGGGTGATGTGTTTGCCCACGCGCACCTGGTCAATGTCGGCAAAGCCTGTATTGTGTATCACTGACGTTACCGCTTTCCCCTGCGGGTCGAGCAGCGCTTTCAAAGGCATCACATTAATTTCGGCAATAAATTTCATAGCAGTTATTTTTTAAACAGGGTTACAACGTATAAACCCAGTGAATATACCATATAGCTCAGGATAATCAACACAATCGTCAGGGTAAAATCTTCTTCCGTTAGCAGCGTAAACAGCAGTATTGCGGCGCAAAGCAGAAGAAAAACATAGCGCGATTTATTTGACGCCCACGCCAACCCTTTAAATTTCATGGCCGGCATCGGCAAGTTCACCACCATCAACGCCGAAAGCGCCGCCACTGCGCCCAAAATACTCCACACGTTAATAAAGGGATCGAGTGCGGCATGGTTGCGGGCATACATCAAAAACGCGGCCACGAGCAAGGCGCAGGCCGGTGTGGGTAGCCCTAAAAATCCCTCGCGCTGGCGGACGTCGATGTTGAATTTGGCCAACCGCAGCGCCGAAAACAGGGTAAGCATAAAGGGGGCGAACATCAGCAACTCCCACCCTACCGTGTCAAAGCCCATAGTGATGCGGGGCGACAAAATACGATACATCTCCTGATACAGCATCACGCCGGGCGCAACCCCAAAGCTCACCATGTCGGCCAGCGAATCGAGCTGCTTTCCCATGTCGGAATAGGCCTTGAGCAAACGGGCGCTCAATCCGTCGAGGAAATCACACACCGCCGCCATAAAAATACAGTAGCCCGCAAAGCTCGTCCACCCGCGCAGTGCAAAGATCACTGCCACGCATCCGAACAATAAATTCAACAAAGTAATCGAATTTGGGATATAATGTGCAAGCGGTTTCATTATTTTTTTATACTTTTACCGAACAAATATAACTAATTTTATTCATTTACGGTTTTTCATGTTGAAAAAAACAATTCGCCTTCTGATAATCTTTATGATTGTAACGACAACCGCCCACGCCCGGCCGCCGAAACAGTATACCTATAAGGTGGTCAAAAGTTACCCGCACGACCGGAACGCTTACACGCAAGGGCTATTTTTCCATGAAGGAATATTGTATGAAAGCTCGGGACAGTATGGTTATTCGAGCCTGCGCAAATCAAATTTGACTACGGGAAAGGTGTTACAGACGTTGAACATTCCGCGCCAATATTTCGCCGAAGGCTCCTGTGTGCTGCACAACAAGCTCTACCTGCTCACCTGGCAGGAGCACACGTGTTTTGTGTATGACCCACAAACTTTCAAGCAACTCGGCGCGTTCCAATACCCCACCCAGGGCTGGGGGTTGACCACCAACGGCGCCCAGCTCATCATGAGCGACGGCTCGGCTACCCTCTACTTCCGCCACCCCGGCACGTTTGCGGAACAGCGGCGTATCACGGTGCGCAATGAGAACAGGCCGGTGCAGTACCTGAATGAGCTGGAATATATCGACGGCGAAATATGGGCCAACGTATATACCACCAACCAAATCGTACGTATCGACCCGAAAGACGGCGCGGTGGTGGGCGTCATCGACCTGACCAACCTCCTGCCGCGCAACCTGCGCACCGCCAAAACCGATGTGCTCAACGGCATTGCCTACGATGCGGCCACCGGCCGGCTAATCGTAACCGGCAAAAACTGGCCCAAGCTGTATGAGATCGAACTAAGAGTGATTAGTGATTAATGGTTAATGGTTAATGGTTAATGGTTAATGGTTAATGGTTAATGGTTAATGGTTAATGGCCTCCCCCCAGCCCCGGCCTCACCCCCGGCCCCTCTCCTGAAGGAGAGGGGAGAAAGGCAAGGAGGGGGAGTTCTGCTCCCTCCCCTTGGGGGAGGGCTGGGGTGGGGCTGGGAAAACACCGCTTTTCTTCAGATTATTTAGGATATATGATTTTTTTAACTATCTTTGTTGCATTAAATCGAAAATCTACAAGAAATGCCACGTTATCTTGACCCTAAAAACGACTTGACGTTTAAACGTATCTTCGGCAAACATCCCGATTTGCTGATAAGTTTCTTAAACGCGCTGATGCCCTTATCTCCCGGGCAACTGATAAAAAGCATCACATACCTCTCGCCCGAGCAGGTGCCCGACAATCCGGCAAAGAAAAATTCCATCGTGGACGTGCGCTGTGAAGACAATCACGGTCGCCAGTTTATTGTGGAAATGCAGATGTACTGGGTTACGGCGTTCTCCAACCGCATGGTGTTTAACGCCTCGAAGGCTTACGTAGACCAACTGAAAATCGGTGAAGATTTCAAATT
>JAIRMK010000052.1 GCA_031258755.1 Prevotellaceae bacterium | reverse complement strand
ACGTTCGTAAGCCAATCCTCTTTCCTGAAGTTCGACATGGAGGTGCGGACGGCAAGAGAAGGCCGGTTTTTCTGCACGAACATGCGTAAACTTTTGGCATGAAGATTTTCCGCCGCTTTTACTTCAACCGGGATAATCTCATTCTTGCACTGAAATAACAGATCAATCTCTGCATCAGACCGTTCCGACGACCAATAGGCAATATTCAGACTGGTATCCGTAATCAGTTGTTGCAGCACATATTGTTCTGTCAAAGCGCCTTTAAATTCTTCAAAAATCCGGTTTCCTTCCAACAACACTTTCATGTCAAGCGAAGTCATCGCAATCAACAAGCCAACATCAACCAAAAACAACTTGAATATGGAAAAATCTTCGTAAGCTTTTAAGGGCAATGCCGGTTTTGTCACGCGGTTCACCTTGTGCAGCAATCCGCAATCCTTCAACCAGGCAATAGCCAACTCAAAATCTTTCGCCCTGGCGCCCTGCTTAAGTAATCTGTAAATGAATTTCCGGTTTCCTTTTGCCAACTGCGACGGAATGGCATTCCAAACCATACGGATGCGCGGCACAATATCAAAAGGGGCGTGTTTGGAAAAATCCTGTTCGTAAGTAAATAATATTTTCTGCTGAATTTTCCGAACCTCATTGAAATCATGGTTTTTAACAAAATCTGCTACGGCTTCCGGCATACCGCCAATGTAATAATATTGTTTCAACAAGTCGATATACTTTGTTTTGAACAACGTGATCATCTCCCAGTCTTGTTGCTGTATTAAATTAACAAACCGGCTTTCACCTGTCGCCTCAAGAAACTCAAGGAAAGTTAAGGGATACAAATTTAAAAAATCTACTTTCCCGACCGGAAAGGAGGTAGCCGGATGCAGCGCAATGCCAAGTAACGAGCCAGCCGCGATGACGTGGTATTCCGGCGCATTTTCATAAAAATATTTCAATAACGTCAAACCCCTTTCGGCTTCTTGGATTTCATCGAAAATAATCAACGTTTTTCCCGGATCGGGTTTTACGCCGGTAAACGTATGAATAGCTAACAGGATACGCGAAATATTAAAATCGTTCACAAACAGGTCTTTCATTAATTGATGTTCCTCAAAATTGATGTAAACGAAATTATCATACGCTAAACGGGCAAATTCTTTCATTAACCACGTTTTGCCCACCTGCCGCGCCCCTCTGAGGATAAGAGGCTTCCGTTTCGCATCTTGTTTCCAGGATTTTAGCTCCGGCCATATAGCTCTTTTCATGGTAAATTCAATTAAAATGAACGCACAAATATACACTTTTTCGGACGAATTTTCGTAATATCTCACATTTTTTCGGACGAATTTCTGTAATATTTCACATTTTATCCAAAAAATTTACCTATATTTGCAGCAAAATAGTCTTCGGGGCAGGGTGCAATTCCCGACCGGTGGTAACAGTCCACGACCCGCACATGGTGCGATTGAATCTGTGAAATTCAGATACCGACGGTACAGTCCGGATGGAAGAAGAATGGCGTAGCCTGTGGCTGGTAGTCAATGGTTATGTGCAAAGTTTCCATATAAATAATGAAGCTCCGGGTATCGACGGGAGTTTTTTAATTTATACGGATATGAAAAAAATAATTACCGGCATTTTTTATACGCTTTTCTTTGGAACTGTTACGGCATGGGGGCAGTCGCCGGTTATGCCACCGGATACCCTGAATATGGAATGGCTGGATGAAATTATTGTTTCTACCTCGCAACTGGAGGAAAAGGCGCCGGTTACATTGCAAACCATCAGGAAAGATGAAATCAAGTATTACCTGAGCGGGAAAACCTACCCTGAGATGATGCGAAACATCGGCGGGGTTTATGCGACTTCGGAGTCGGGAAGCTACGGCGACGCCAAAATCAACATTCGAGGATTTAAACAGGAGAACTTTACGGTGTTGCTCAACGGCATACCCTTATCGGGATTCCGGAGCGGCTCCCTGTTTTGGAACAACTGGCTGGGGCTCTCCGACGCCACTTTCCGCGTGCAGCTGCAAAAAGGGATTGGCGGCTCCATGTTGGCCGCCAACTCCATGGGGGGAACCATCAATATTGTAACCCAGCCGGCGGCGCAAACCGGCGGCGGCGAAGCGACCTTCGGCCTCACCGACTACGGGCTTTATAACTTGCGCTTTTCGATTTCAACCGGCAAGATGAAAAACGGCTGGGCGTTAAGTTTTATCGGGTCGCGCACCTGGGGGGATGGCTATGTCGATGCCACGCCTGTGCAGGCATGGGGCTATTTCTTCAATTTGCAAAAGACCCTTCATCCGCGCCATTCGCTATCGTTTACCCTGTTTGGGTCGCCCGAGCGGCATGGGCAGCGGTCGCAAAAACTGTCACACGAAGAAGTAAGCACGCGCGGGAAAAAATACAATAAAAACTGGGGTAAATATAACGGGAAAATATATAATGTGAGCGAGAATTTTTACCATAAACCGTATTTCTCGGCCACGCATTTTTTCACTATTTCCGATAAATTATTTTTGTCGAATACCGTTTATTTTTCCATTGGCTCCGGCGGCGGCAAGTGGAGCGAGAGCGCCGGAAAAAAAATCACCGCATACCAGAATGTCGGCGGGCAAATAGACTGGGCGGAGGTAATATCTGATAATGTGAATAATACGGATGAAGTTGTGTTGCCCGGCGGTGGAACGACCACCGGATACGCTAAAAATATCCTCTCGGACTACCTGGCCGGACATGTGTGGGCGGGCGGGAAATCGTCGCTCGACATCACGCTCAGCGAACAGTGGCGACTTTCGACAGGGTTGCATTACCAGTATTTTTACTCCTGGCAGAACGAGCGTATCACCGACTTGCTGGGCGGCACATTCTGGTATGAGGATTACGGTAAAAACGCATTAGCCGGCTGGGCGGGTCGCAGTCCGGTGAAAAAAGTCGGCGACTATATCCGACTTCACAACGGCGACCGCGACCATCACCTGTCGGCCTACGCGCAGTTGGATTATGCGAACGACCGCATTCAGGCCTTTGCCGGCGTCATGGGCATGACTACGGCCTATCAGCATTGGGACAAATACAATTATACCGCCAATTATTACAGCGACCGGAAATTCAGCGCCGGCGGCAATTTGAAGGCCGGCATAGGTTTTCGTCCGGCGACACCTCATCTTTTCTTCCTGAACGGCGGTTATTATTCGCGGATGCCTTACAGTAACGTTTACTTCGCATCGAACACCAACGACATTACCCATCAGGTTAAAAATGAGAAAAATTACATCGTTGAAGCAGGTTATAAGTTTAATTGCGATGATATTCAACTGACTATCAATGGCTATTACAACTACTGGATGAACAAGGCGCTGCTATCAGACCCCTATAAGCCATTGGATGAAGGACAAATACGCTATATGATTACCGGACTGGATGCACAGCACCTGGGCATAGAAGCGAATTATACGCAACAGGTAACGAAGTGGTTGTCGCTGTCGGCTTTTATATCGGCTGGCGACTGGCAGTGGAAAAATAATGTGAAGGCGACCGTTTATGACCCTTATACCAGCCTGCCGGTCGATACCTTACAGTTATATACCGGCGGGCTGTTTGTAGGAGATGCGCCGCAAACACAAATGGGGGTAACGGCTGCCGTTACGCTGTTCAGTCGGTTGGCGGTGCGTGCCGAATGGCGCTACAACGACCGTATGTATGCCAATTTCGACCCGGCCAAACGTACTGACGCCGCCGACCATAGCCAGTCTTACCGTATTCCGGCCTCGTGGGTCAGTGATATACATATTCATTTTCCATTCAAAGTCGGCCACTTGACCACCGAATTGTTTTTTACCTGCAACAACCTGTTCGATACGTTATACATCGAGCGCGGCGACGACGGCGCTACGCACGACCTCGCGTCATTTCGCGGATTCTGGAACACAGGCCGCACCGTGTCGGTTGGCGGAAGAGTACAATTTTAAACATTTGCCTCGCTTTTTAGTCGAAAAAATCATTACTTTTGTCCTTTAAACAAATAGGATATGATGAAAAAAATTTACAGGTCAGGCATAACAAGTATGATTTTGCTGGCTTGCA
>JAIRMK010000047.1 GCA_031258755.1 Prevotellaceae bacterium | reverse complement strand
CGTAAGCTCCGCCGGCGTGATTTCCTTGCTCTGCCCTTTATATTTGGCGGCATAGTCAAAAAATTCATTTTGCGAAAATATTTCCGTCACCGGCAAGTCTAACGTTTTTCCCGCTGTTTTAAAGACGCCTTGCTGCAATTCGCGTCCGGCAATGTATTCTTCCACAATGACCGTATCGCTTTCCGCGAACGCATCATCAAAGGCGCGTTTCAATGCTACAGCCGATTTCACTTTCGTCACACCACAACTGCTCCCGCCGGTATTGGGTTTCACGAACATCGGAAATCCGAGTTGCCGTTCTAATTCTTCCGCATGAACCGGTTCTCCTTTGCGAAAATACCGTTCTTTTGCCATTTTCACGCCGGCGTCGCGCAAGAAGCATTTCGTGGCATACTTGTTGAACGTGAGCATTGACACAAAAGCGTTGCACGACGTGTAGGGCACATGCAACATGTCAAAATAGGACTGCAACAAACCATCTTCGCCGGGCGTGCCGTGGATGACGATAAACGCCACGTCAAATTTTATTTTTTCACCCTGACAGGTAAAGCTGAAATCCGATTTATCCACTTCCGCCACGTCTTTTCCCTCATTCAATTGCACCGCCCAGCTCTCGCCTATCAGCAATATTTCATAGACGTTGTAGCGCGTCTTGTCGATATTTGCGCTCACTTGTTTTCCGCTGTTTACCGACACTTCAAATTCCGAAGAATTGCCGCCATAAATTACTGCAATATTTTTTTTCATAATCCAAAAGATTTTAACTTTCTCTTTTTACCGTATAGTTTCGCCATTTCTCAAGTACCTGCGCAAAGTCCGGCGGCAATTCCTGTTCAAAGCTCATTTCTTCTTTCGTGACCGGGTGCACAAATCCAATCATGCGGGCATGCAAGGCCTGGCGCGGCATGATAGAGAAACAATGATCCACAAAGCGGCGGTATTTGCTAAACGCAAGGCCTTTCACAATGCGGCTTCCGCCGTAGCGGTCGTCGTTAAACAGCGGGTGGCCTATGGAATCCATGTGTACGCGGATTTGGTGCGTGCGGCCTGTTTCCAGACGACATTCAATTAGCGTCACATAGCCGAAGCGTTCTATTACCTTATAATGCGTCACCGCATGACGGCCGCCTTTTTCTTCGGGTACCACCGCAAAGCACAGGCGGTCTTTCGGATGACGGCCGAGCGGCGCATTCACCGTGCCCTCGTCTTCCTGCACATTGCCCCACACCAACGCCTGATACACCCGCTTGGTGCTGTGCACGTAAAATTGCGCTGCCAGCGCTGCGTGGGCTTCTTCCGTTTTTCCAACAAGAAGCAATCCCGATGTATTTTTATCAATGCGGTGCGCCAAAATGGCTTCCACATCAGGCGCATCTTTCAAATAATATTTCAGTGCATTCAGCAACGTGCCGGTATAATTACCGTGTCCGGGATGCACCACCATACCCGCCGACTTGTTGATGACCATCAGTTGATCGTCTTCATACACCACATCAATGGGAATATCTTCGGCCAATATTTCCAATCCGCGGCGGCGGTATGGCAATACAATGCTGATTTCATCAAGCGGTCTGACGATATAATTGGAACGCTCTACCCGCCCGTTTACCAGGATATAATCGGATGCTGCGGCAATTTGTACACGACTGCGTGAAGTATCCTCGAGACGTGCCGTCAAATAACGGTCGAGGCGAATAGGCCCCTGCCCCCTGTCAACCGTAAAGCGAAAATGTTCAAAAAGGGGCTGCTCTCCAAAACCCTCCAATTCGTCATCCAAAAAGTCGTCATCAATATCCATCGTAGTAAGCCAATCTTGTGCACTATTCATCAATTCACAATTATTTTTTGCGAAGTTTTTACGATTTCGTTTTCTGTGATACGCAGAATGTAAATGCCGGTCGGCAAACCCGATACGGAGAACATGCCGCCATCGGTATAACCCGTGCGGTGTTTACGCCCGCTCATATCAAAAATTTCTACCCGCTGACGGGGGGTGACCAGTCCCAATTCTTCATCTTTCAGGTTGCGGATGGTGATCCAGCCGGACGCCGGATTGGGATAGATAAAATATTCATCGGGCACGGCCGCAGCGCCCGGCACGGGCACCGGAGGCACGTAGTCATCCGGGAATTTTTCGGGTTGGCAGAAAATAGGACGAATCATCAACGTACCGTCATAAATGGATTCATACCAGCCGCCTGTGGCGCCCAGGGCATATAAATTTTTTTCTTTATTCGGCGTATTGGCGTCAAAACCGATATTCAAAAATACTTCCGATGTTTGTATCCATCCCACATAAAACACCTGGTTGCGGGCTATCGGAATTGGGTTTTCGAACTTATACGCCACATATCCATTCAGGCTGTCGCGCACCTCCGGCCTGTTGTATTTCTCACGCCGCAATATATTTCCGGGAACGCCGCCGTTATCGTCCCACACAGCGATGTCGAACGATTTCAGGTTGGCGCTGTCTTTCGCCAGATTGAAATACATGTACGCGCCACGCAGCGAATCGGCCATCACAGATTTGAATTGCACGGCTACCCGTCCGTTCGACGTGCCGTAGCCAAACAGGCCATACCCGTTTTCGGCCGAGCCATCGTCATAGGCATAGTAATCGTGAAACTCCTGCACATATCTTGTCGTATCGTTACGCCGCAAGGCTTGGCGCAAGGGGGTGTTACCGATATCGAACACTAAGTAGCTCGAAATTTCAAAAGCCACATCCGTTACCGTGGCGTCCATAGGGGAGAAATCGTAGGGCTTAAATTCGCGAGACCGTTCCTGCAACTGGTTGTCAAGAATATTTTCAGAGCCCAATAAATAGGTCTCTTCCCCAGCGGCAGCGTTATAAAGCGGACGAATGGCAAACCGCCGGGACACGTTCTGTGTGCCCATGCCTAAATTACGATAGGCAATATTAAAGGTGGTGTTTTCCGGGAACACCGCAGAAGCGGCAGAGGAGCTCAGATGGTAGGCCGGAATGGCGGAATAGCCCACTGTGAGGTGTGTTTGCGGCCGCGCTATACCCACGTCGGGCAATCGGGTATCATTGACGTCACGGCCATAATTAAGATATACAAAATCGAGATGCCAGAAGTCGGCGTTATTCGCCCGCCCCGGCACATCTACGTTTACCGTAAGCGACACGTCGTTGATAAATTGGAATTGAAATCCGTCTTTGCACCAAACGGACTCTATCTCCAACATCACATACACGAATTGTGTGTAGAGGGTATCGAATTTATGGGTGATGATAGTATCGGCAACCACACGTGATTCTATAATCGTGCTGTCGTTCATATTCACCGCCGCGCTCCACACTTCCGTTGTATCCATACCGGGCGCAATAAATTCGAGCCTCAGCTTATCCAAATTGCCCGGCATGTCGCCCAGTCCGCCGGGCTGGTAAAAGAAACTCAGCACCACGCTACTCCTGCCGGACATATCAATGGGTAGCGAAGTTAATGTGTCGGCCGGCGCTGCCACGCCACCCAAATGCGGATAAAGCCGTCCGTGGCCATCCAGGGCGTCAAAGGTGGCCACGCCGATAGTGGGCATGTTCAAGGCATAATGGTCATTCACATACACGCCGTTTGTCGTCCACAAATTAGTGTCGGGCCAGGGATGCAGCGCCACGAAATCATCCACGAAGGGAAGTTGCAGCGGCGATGATGCGAGCGGAACGGCCTGCGGCGTTATGGCGCTGCGCGGCGGGCGCAGGTTTTTAGGCTGCGGTTGCGCGGCGGGATTTTCGCTCAGCGTAACCAGCGCCTCCTGGGCATAGGCCGGACAAAACAACGTTACAACAGCCGTAACAAGCGCATAAAACTTATTCATTCTTTTATCTTTGATTCATCTAAGGTAATCCACAAATCCACTTTCAATCCCAGCGTCCAGATATTCGATTCGGAGAAAGCGGGTGTTTGTTTATATACCCTGGCAAAAAGCGAGTCGGCATACGTGGTGATGGTCTGGTCACAATGCACCGTTCCGCTGTTTAGCGAGGCTTCCACCAGGGCGTCTTTTGCCTCTACGAAAGTATAGCCTATCAATTGCGGAATAATGGTACGCTCGCTGTTGCCGCTCATGCCGAGTTCAAGGTCGATATAAGCATCAACCGGGATTTCCATGCCGGGAGCGATGGGCACGCCCCTGTATCTTTGCCGGAGGACATTGTTGGTGGCGATATCGGGCACATAGTTCAATTTCCCCACGTGTAAATTTTTCGCAGCCAACACCGTTTTGGCCTGACGCAGGGAATAGCCTGTTACATCCGGCATTTCAACTTTACGCGGCATCATGGAATTAATGGTGAGAAAAATATGGCGGTTCTTTTTCACCTTGGCGCCGCTCTTCGGATTTTGCCTGAAGACGATACCACGCGGGCGGTAGCTCACAAACACCGAATCGGTAACCACCAGTTCCATTTTATGGGCTTTAGCCAACACCTGTGCGTCCTGTAAGCTCCTGTTCGTGAAATCGGGCACCTCATAAACCTGTCCGTGACGGGTGAAGATGTTTAATGCAATACTCACCGTCCAAAACAACAGCAGGCAGGCGACACCGGCCACTAAAAAGTTGGCTATCCAAGGGTGTTTGCCGGAAAATGCGTTCCATCGTTTTTTCAGTTCTTTGCGCTTCATAGTGTTCCGCTTTTTTCCACAAATTTACGGCAAAAAATTGGATTTTCGCATGAAAAGAGCGACTATTCAAAAAATTTGCGTAGTCGCTCTTTCGTTTCAGCCCTGCAAGATTGCCGTTTCCATTTGGAAAGACACAGGATTTGCAGGAGAAACATTTTTATAATCCGATTTATTTATTGTTGTTGTTTACAGATGTTAGACTATTAGATTATAGATATTAGACATTTTTTTTCTCCGTGTGCCCCTGTTCGGACGAGGATTTTCCCAATGTCATCAAGTTAAGGGGATAAATAAAAAAAGCCATTGTAAATAGCTCAAGAAGTATTATTTTTAATTGAACCGAAAAAATGATACACTATGAGTAATCCAATGGCAGAGGCAAA
>JAIRMK010000016.1 GCA_031258755.1 Prevotellaceae bacterium | reverse complement strand
CCGATTACATCGCGGCACGTGACGTCCACCAAATCCCAGTTGTTGGCTTGGCGGGCGTTTTTCAGGTAAAAGTCGAAAATCTTTTTCCGTTCGCTTTCCGGCGCTTTTTTGAATTGCTTGACCAAAAACAAAAACCCGGCCAGGCGGGCTTCGTGATATTCCGAATAAAGCAGTTGCCGGATTTCGGTAAGCGGAAGAGACGGACTCCGTTTCACAATATCGCGTGTGAGCGGCGTCACAATACCGAGAAAAACATCGCCTTCGGCATATTGCCCCTTCCCGGTCTTGAAAAACCGTTGGAGGTGTTTCGCCTTTTCGGGGTCGGCCACCGATTGCAATTCCTGTAAAATAAACCGGGCATTCATCCTAATCATATATGTAGTTTATAAACTTTTCAGCAATTCGTCCATGATGTGGCGGGTATTGCTGAGGCGCGGCACTTTGTGCTGCCCGCCTAATTTGTTGTGGCGGCGCATCCATTCGTAAAAAGCGCCCGCCGGCGCCGCATGCAGTTTCAGCCGGTTGAGGGTGGTGTTTTTGGCGCGCTTGGCTTCGTAGTCGGAGTTTTCGGCGCAAAGCGCGGCGTCGAGCAGGTCGGCAAACTGTTCCACATCGGCCGGCGGCGTGGCGAACTCAATCACCCATTCGTGGGCGCCCTTTGCCGTGTGATCCATGAATATGGGCGCCACCGTGTAGTCGGTTACTGTAGCGCCTGTCCGGGCGCATGTTTTGCGCAACGCATTTTCGGCGTTGTCGATAATCAACTCCTCGCCGAACGCATTGATGAAATGCCGCGTGCGGCCTGTAATTCTGATTTTATGCGGGGTTAGCGACGTAAACTGCACCGTGTCGCCGATTAAATAACGCCACAAACCGCCTGACGTGGTAATCGCCATGGCGTAGTTTATGCCGGTTTGCACGGTTTCCATAGTGTCGGGCGTTATGCGGCCTTTGCGGGCGTCGTGCAGCCGGTTCAGCGGGATAAATTCATAAAAAACGTCGAGGTGCGGCAGCAGCAGCATCGACGGATCGGACGGGTCATCCTGTATGGCGAAAAAACCTTCGGAGGCATTGTAGGTTTCCATGTAGTGCATTCCGTCAGACGGAATCAGTTCGCGGTATTGCCGGCGATACGGCTCGAAGTTGATGCCGCCGTGGATAAATAGTTCAAGATTGGGCCACACGTCGAGCAAAGTGCGCTTTCCGCTTGCGGCTAAGATTTTTTTCAGCAGCACCAAATTCCACGAAGGCACGCCGGCAAACGAAGTGATGTTCTTTGTAAGCACTTCTTCGGTGATGCGGGCTATTTTGGTTTCAAAGTCGGGGATGAGCGCCGTAGTGCGACGCGGCACGCGTTTATACTCCGAATACCAGGGCGACTGCTGAATCAGGATGGCCGAAAGATCGCCCGACGGAATGAACCTGTTATCCCCATCATCTCCAAGGCTACCGCCCAGCGTGAGCGATTTGCCACATAGCAGTTTTGACGTGGGATAACGGTGCAGGTAAAGTGCGATGATGGCTTTGGCGCCTTCGTAATGACAGCGCTGCAGCACGTCGCGGGTAATGGGGATAAACTTGCTTTTTCCGGCGGTAGTGCCGCTCGACTTGGCCAGCCGGCGTACCGGCGTATTCCACAACACCTGTTTTTCACCTTGCCGGATGCGTGCGATGTAAGGCAGCAAGTCGTCGTACTCCCTGACCGGCACCAAACGCTGAAATGCCGCCACATCGCCAATCCGGCTGAATTGGTGCTCCTGCCCGAACGCTGTTGCTTTTCCCGCCTTTATCAACCTGCGGAAAAACTGTTGTTGCATTTCCCATGGGTTACGTCTGCCCTTGTCTATTTGCCGGAGAAGAGGGGTAAGGAAAAAGGAAACGGTTCGGTTTATCATGACACTGTCATTTATTAGCTTTACAAAGATACGAAAATTTGCCGAATGAGAAAAAATATTTATATTTGCGAAGTAAAATCAAACACGCTGAAAATATGAAAAAAAAGAGCACCGAAAAATTAAGTGATTTCTTAATTGATATTGCGAAATTGGTCTTTGGCGGTGTGGTATTGAGCGTAATTTTAGATTTGGAAATTAACAAAATAGTTGTGTTATTAACAGGAATGTTTACCACAGCAGTTTTGGCGCTTTTTGGATTTATTTTGTATAATAAAAAATAATCATGGAATTTATTTATTTATGTATCGGCTTATCGGTAGCTTCTATTATTGGAATTATTGTTGTACGTATTCAAGACCGTACAAAAAATAAGAAGTTAGCATAATTACATCACTTCAATAATCAAATGAGGTGATTAAGCGCATCGTTTTCCTGTTAAATATTGTGCTGCTGGGTGTGGCTTGTCGCACGCCGGCGCCGGAGCAGTCCCGCTGGTATAAAGGCGATTTGCACGCCCATTACCTGTCGCCGGGCGGGACGGTGGCCTGCGCCGGCATAGCCGACCGGTATGCCCGCCGGGGATATGATTTTGTGGTGGTTGACACGGCTTGTTATACTACGGATTTAATGAGGGGTTGTTTAGCGCTTCCCGGCAGTGAGTGTGTGGATGAAAATGGGGTGTGGACGACGGCCATCAATACGGTTTCCCGGATTTGGACGGCTACCGCCTTGCGCCAGGAAGTGCAACAGGGAAATACCTCGCCCAATGTACTCGCTTATATTCCGCAAGACGAGGGAGAACTGGTGTCGCACCACCTGCGAAATATTCGCCGGGCGGGTGGCGTGGCCGTGCTCTCGCGAAGCACGCTCCAGCAGTTAACGCCGGAAACCGCAGCCGCTATCGAAGAACTGAAGTTTATTGAAATATTCGACGGCGACACCCTCACGGAAGCGCCGTGGGACTCGCTCCTCACCCGCCGGAAAAAAGTGTTCGCCGTAGCCTCCGACACCTCATGGGCAGGCAGGGCGTGGATTATGCTGCAAGCCGACTCGTTAACATCCACAAGTGTGGCAAATGCTTTGGAACAGGGGCGCTTTTATGTTTCCAGCGGCGTGATGCTTTCCGGCGTTACACAGGAACACACCCGCTTTGCGGTGGAAATAGATACGGCAGCTACACGAAAACAGCTGCCGGCTTTGCGGCAAAAGCGTTACACT
>JAIRMK010000124.1 GCA_031258755.1 Prevotellaceae bacterium | reverse complement strand
CCTGTTCTACAAAAATTTGAGCGTCGTTTTTCCCTGAAAAGACCGGTTGTCATCGCTGATTCAGGCCTGTTATCTAAAACCAATATTGCATTGTTGGAGGAGCGCAAATACGAATATATAAAACGCAACTGAAAGTTACACAAAATAGGTTTATATTTGACAGCGTATTAGTGCGTTACGAAAGTTATTTGTGTAAATATTTATTGGACTTTATATAAGCAATTTCGTTTACTTTCCTGCGTATCCACAAGGCGTTTATCAGGCTTATCAGGAAAAGGATTACAAAACCTGTGGAAAGCGTAACCGTCAGGCTTGTGTTGACCGTGGCATGGTCGAACAGCAGGGTGATTTTTTCTATGTAGAAATTCCGGAGAAGTGAAACCACCATCCACGCAAGCGCAAAAATAGAGACGGTGAGCGATAAGCCCAACACCTGATAGGGCCTTGCCACCGCCGCACGCGCATAGCCGAGCAAAATTAAGTTTTCAAGCGTTTCTTTGTTTTTGTAAATAAGCAAACTTGTGCTCAACAGCATCAGCGATATAGCCAACAGCGTAATGATTGAACCGGTGAGCAGCACGGCCATGATGACCAGCCGTAGAAAATAGGCGGCTTTGCCGGTGTTTCCCCTGTCATCGGCAATTTCGTAATTCTTTTCGCCGAAATAGGCGGCAATCAGCGGGTCGCCCGGGTTGCGGGTTTCCACAAGAATACGCGATGGGGCGGGGGTGTTTCGGGTTCCAAATTCCGCATTGGCCCATTGCAGAAAGGTCTCCGGCGCCAATATCGTGTTCAGCTTGTCGGAGAAACCGGCAATGCGGGCGTCGAAATCTTGACTTTTGTTTTCTCCGTAAACGGTTACGGTTAGTTTTATTTTTTCTACAAGCTGCGCGGAGACCTGCGGTAATCCCTGGGTTTGTGCAAATCCGAAATTGTAAAGTGTCAGGTAGGTGCGCGGAATAATAATCGGGATGTAAGTTTGCCCGTCGCGCCACATCCAATTTTCGCTTTGTACGTCGATAAAGTCGTCCGGCACCGCTTCGAAAAACATCTCCGTGTAAAACCGTCCGAGCGACGACAGCGATATCGAGGCGCGGATACCGAATTGGCTTGAGGTGAAAAATCCAACTTTCTTTACAAACGGCTGCTTTTTTATGTCCTCCGCCTCTTTCTCGCTGAACGTGGTGGAGGCCAATGAAAGCGTGGACAAAGTTGACACCTTTTTATTAATCACCAGGAAGTCGGGCTTCAGGAAACTGTCGTGGGAGCTGTACAGCGGCCGGGTATCGGCATAAAACTGAATGCCGGACAAAATGATTGAAAGGCCCACAAAACCTGCCAACACATATCCGGCCAGTTGGGGAAAACTCAGGTTTTTGCATAGCAACTTCCGCGTTAATGTCATAACCGCATTTTTTCGTTATACTTGAAAGTGTAAGCGTCCCCGAGCGAGGCGACCAGTAATCCCGCCTGCCGGTTTTTCATTTCGGCGGTAATGAGCCGGCAAGCCAGGGTGTAATTTGTTTCGTCGAGGTGGCTAAATGTCTCGTCGAGCAAAAGGAAATCTATGGGCTGGCACAGTGCGCGGATGATGGCTACCCGCTGTTTTTGCCCGAACGAAAGGAGCAACAGCGGTGTTTGGGCTTTGTCCGGAATGTTCATTTGTTCAAACATCTTTTCTATTTGCCGTTTTGTTTTATGATACGTCAACCGGTTTTTTATTTCTACATTTTCCATGGCCGTCAGTTCCGGAAACAGGCGGAAGCCTTGAAAAGCAAGGCTTATGTGCCGGCTGCGCAGTTCTTTTTTCTGATTGGGGCTGAATGTTTTGATGTCTTTTCCGTCGAACAGGATTTCGCCCGAATAGTCGTTGCGCCAGCCGTAGATAAAATCGAACAGCGACGATTTCCCTTTGCCCGATTCGGCCGCAATCAAGTATGTATTTCCTTTTTTGAAGCAAACGTTCTTACCCCAGATGTCCGAGCCTGAAACTTCAGACTCGGAAAATACATGGGGTTTTACGCCGTTTAATGTTATTGTTTCCATCGTTTTTATTCTTCAAAGAAAGACTGGGACGCCCATTTGTCAATTTCTTTGAGCACAATTCTCGACGCATACTCGTTTTCGTTGAACTTTATTTTAAATTCGGAGCCGTTTGTGTTTATGGCCTGTATATTTATCGATTTTAATTTTTCCAGTACCGGTATGAGCATATTACCTTGGGGCGTCATCTGGAGTATGTTTTTTACCGGTTGCGGGTAATGGTTGATATTGATGTCCCAATAAAAATAGCACAGCGCCTTTTCGAATTCTTTGCCGAAATCTTTTGCGTCCGTTATGTTCGACGTGTAATGGTTGTTATCAAGAAAGTTTGTTATATTCGCTACGTTTCCAGTCAAATAGGCGGCCTTGTTATTGGTGGCAAAATAGAGTTTCAACCCGTTTTTGTTCAGCAAATAATATCCTTCCGTTTTTTTCACAAACCCCAATTCTTTTACCCAGGCGATTAGCCCGTTTTCTTTCCCTTCGTGGATGCCTGCCGCTATGGCGAAATCAAGTGAGGTAATATCGGATGAACTTCCTAAAAAATCGCCGGTAAAGCAGCTGAGCACAGAAGTTATTTTTGCGTCATACCGTTCCATAATTGTATCTATGTCAAGGTTGTCTTTGTAAATATCACCGAGATATTTTTTGTATGTATTGTAACTGTCCAGTAGCTTTATGGCAAATTTGAACGCCATTAGGCTTTTGTCGGGGAAATAGTGGTACAGCTCGCTGTCAAAATCTGTTTTATAAAATTTCCCAAATAATTCTGTGGCTTTTTCAAGCGGTAACATTTTCCCTGTGACTGCAAATTCGCCCTTTTCCGCATTCATCGTCAGCGCCAACGACAGCTCTTTGTATAAATCAAGGGTGGCGAACAGGTTTGACATCATGTAGCCTGAATAAGGCGAGAGGTTGTCTAAAAGTTTAGTGATGAAATTGCCGTAGTCGATAAATAAAAAAGCGTCGTCTTTATCCGAATATTCGCTGCTAAATAATTCGTTGGCCAGTATGCTTTTTGACTCGTCATCATTAAGCGCATCGACGCCGTTGTCGGCTGCAGACTTTGATATTACGGCGATTTTGTCGTTCCATTGCAGGTTCATTTTCTCGCTTTCTTGATACACGCCGGTTTCCTTGAGAAAATCTTCAAACGTGGTTATGTCATCCATCAGGAACACCACTCCGAAGCCCGGCTCTGTATTGTCCGACGTAACGCCATCGACCGTCAGGTACGCAAAAACATGGTCAAGATTTAAACCCGAAGTGCGGGTGTCTTTCAGGAACTTGTTGACGGTCTCTTGTCCGAGTTCTTTTTCTAACTCCCGCTGTAAAAGCGAATAAAATTGGTATTGCTCCGGCTTGTTTAGCGCTGCCTTTTCAACAATTTGTCTGGCATTGAGCGACAATACCACAGCCGCGTTTTTCGGGACAGCCACAAGGTGTGGAGGCACGGCGCTTTTGGTTGAGCATCCGAAAATGACCATACTGCACAGCGCAGTGATTGTAAGAAATTTGATAGTCTTCATTTTTATCTTTTTTAAATAGTTTGGCTAATTAAATGTTTCCGGTCAAATACTTTCAGTATATGCTCAACCCTTTCGTACAACAGCGATGACTTGCGGGCGATGTCTGTTTGCTGAAACACCGGCGGCTTTTCCGTTGTAACAGCCCACCGTATAAGCGAATCCGCAAAATGCGCAATGGCGTGCATGCCGGACAGGTTAATTTTATCTACATCGTCGTCGGGCGTGTGGTAATCGGCATGAAGGCCGGTATGGAAGAACAACACAGGAATGCCGGCGGCATAAAAAGGCGCGTGGTCGGAATTCCGTTTGATGTGAGATGGAAAGAAAAATGTCAAACTGTCGGGGTTGGGTAGGGTATATAGCAAACTGTCGGCGCCGGCAAACGATGTTAAACCTCCAATCTCAAGCCGGCGCAGGGTATCGAGCCGTCCCACCATGTCGAAATTTATCATAAGGACAATTTTTCCGCTGTGTGGCGGGAGGTTTCTTACAAAGTGATTAGACCCGATAAGCCCCAGTTCTTCGGCGCCAAAAGCCACTATGACGACATTTCTTTTCAGGGGCGCCGGGTATTGGGTGATTTTTTTAGCCAGTTCGAGCAGCATCGCCACCCCGGAAGCGTTGTCGTCGGCGCCGTTGTGCACAGCTGCCGTGTCGGCCCGGCGCGAGCCCCAGCCGCCCAGTCCCAAATGGTCGAAATGGGCGCCCAGCACAACCGTTTCGGCACAGGCCGACGTGTCATACGGCGTACTAATCATCACCACATTGCGGGAAAAGCGGGTTCCCGGCTTGTTCGAGCCGCGTTTCGCCACCTTATATTCAAAAGGTTGCCAGCCCTCTTCGCACAGCGGCGCATATCCGCAGTGGAGCAATGTGTTTCGGATATACACAGCGGTCAAGCTGTCGTAGCGGCTTCCGGCCAGACGTCCTTGCAAAGAATCGGAGGCCAGATAGTGAAGATGAGGGCTGAAGTCGTAGTCCTGGGCAGGAAGCAGTGGCACACTTCCCGGTGTACAACTGTTGAAAAACCCCCACAAAACAATGACGAAAAAATGTTTCATGATACATGAAAATAATGTTAAAGGTAAGATTTTTTTATAAATTTGCAATATTTATTGATAATATTATAATTGCTTTATGTCGGCATTTACACCGGAACAGGAAAAACTTTTCTGTAAATTCAAAGAAGGCGACGAAGATGCTTTTTCGTTTTTTTATCAGTTTTTCATTAATGATTTATATGCATATGGCTTGGGACTTGGGGCTAAAAGTGAATGGGTAAAGGATATCATTCAGGATGTTTTCTTGAAAGTATATTTTAAGGAAAAAAACTATGAGTCGCTCGCTCATTTTAAATATTTTTTATTAAAATCGGTTAAAAATAAATTGTACGATTTTTATAAATCCAAAGCATTTACTTCCTCCGTTGAGATTTCCGGCGGCAGGCAGAACTTTATAGTCACTACCACTATATTAGATGACATCATCGGTTCGGAGGACAAATTGATCATCCAGCAGAAGATAGACAAACTGTTGTCGAAACTCACTGCCAGGCAAAAGGAAGCCATTTATTTACGGTTTATACAGGAATTGGATTATTTACAAATTGCCGATATATTAAACATGACCGTGCCTGCCGTCCGAAAATTAATTTTCCGCTCCCTGAAACGACTAAAGGAAGATCAGCGTCTTCTTCTCATTTATTTATTTCTCTTATACACTGCATGATAATTATTTTTTAAACAAATTTGGGTATAAAAAGACAACTTATTCGTATATCTGTTGAAACATTGAAAAAGACAGCAGATGCAGACGAACAAGTATGAGAATTTTTCCGCCATTGATTTTCTAAAAGATGATGATTTCCTGAAATGGCAATTATTCAGGGACGAGGCCGGTAATGCTTATTGGGCAGAAATCATGGCGCATTATCCTGAATTAACCGTTTCTATTCGGAAAGCGATTGATCTATACAAGAAGTGTGTCAAATGGAATGATTTCAAGTTACCGCCCTATGAAGTCATTGAACGTCTGGTGTTATTGCAAGACAGTATTCGTAAAGAAAAGCAGCGACGATACAGGATGCATATTTATTGGTGGGCATCAACGGCAGCAGCATGCGTGACGCTGCTGTTGTCATTGGTTTTTGCATTTAATGATTACCAAATCAAGCCACAGTCGGAGGCTGGGTCTTTATTACAGAACATAGCGTCGCATGAAATTGACGAGGTTACCCTGATTGTTGATAATTCTGCAATGATATTATCAAACAATTCGCAAATTTCCTACATGGCTTCGGGAGCAATCATTGTAAATACCGACAATAATACCGGCGATCCCCTGATACGGGAACATATTCTACAAACACAGCAAAGTAAATTGATTGTTCCCAAAGGCCGCCGTTCCTCTATTATCTTGTCCGACAATTCCCGGATATGGCTTAATTCGGGGACTACACTCGTTTACCCGTCCTCCTTCAAAGGCGATAAACGGGAAATATATGTGGATGGGGAAATATACATAGAAGTGGAAAAAGACAGCCTCCGCCCGTTTCTTGTAAAGACTTCCAAACTGGACATAGAGGTGTTAGGCACCAAATTTAATGTGTCTGCTTATTCTTCCGATATGGAGCAAATGGTAACGCTGGTAGAAGGATCAATAGCCATAACAAATAGCGGTAAGAAAAATATTTTGCAACCCAATCAATTATTGACGCTATCTAATAATGGCGACTATAAAATTAACGACGTATCGGTGATGGATTACATTTGTTGGCGATATGGCTGGATTCAAGCCCATACGACTTCCCTGAAAGAACTGGCCAAGCGCCTTTCCCGCTATTATGATAAAGAAATTATCTGTGATCCGCATGTTAATATGTTGAAGTGTTCCGGGAAATTAGTCTTATTTGATGATTTGGAAAAAGTGTTATACACAATTTCAAAAAACATGAACATAAACTACCGGTATAAAGACAACAAAATAGAATTGTTCTCTGAAAAATAACCAATTATTGTATTCACATCCATGAAAAAAATCTTTTTAACCTGCCTCAGACAAAGCATGAAATATGTCTTTTTAATGCTGCTGTTGTGTACAATGAAGGTAACGGCCGTTTCCCAAAATGCAAGAATTTCGTTGAAGGTACAGGACAAAAGTATCCTGAGCATCTTGCAGCAAATAGAAAAAACCACCAATTATGTCTTTTTTTATTCCGACAAGGTACCCTCGGCGTTATCGAAAACAATCAGCGTAGATGTGGAATCAGAATCCATTTCTTACGTATTAGACAAGGTGCTGGCGACTACCAATCTAATATATGAAATCAAAGAGAACCAAATATCCATACTGCTGAAAGATGTTCCTGCTAATGCACAGAAAATAACCATTACAGGAAAGATCATCGATGCCCATTCCGAGCCGCTCACGGGTGCGTCCATATCCGCGGTCGGAAGCACAATAGCAACGAGTAGCGGCCTGGACGGCGCTTATTCTATCACCGTACCTGCCGGTATTACGCAACTGCGATTTTCATTTGTGGGATATTCGGACATTGTTGAAGCTATTGGTGCCCGCGCCCGCATTGATGTCACACTATCGGAAACGGCTACACAGCTCGATGAGTTTGTGGTGATTGCCTATGGCGCTGTGAAAAAGAAAGACATGACCGGCTCCGTATCTTCTGTCAAGGCATCAGATATCAACATCACCGCATCGGCTTCCATTGGCCATGCGTTGAAAGGGAAAGCGGCAGGATTGTCGGTCATTCAAAACAGTGCCCAGCCCGGTGGCGGGTTAGACATTTTGATCCGCGGCGCTGGCTCGGTCAATGCGAGCAACAAACCGCTATATGTAGTAGATGGTTTTCCAGTAGCGCAATTAGACCAGCCGGGCAGCGGTTCCGACTTGCTGGACGCCGGCACGCAAAGCATCTTAAATTTTTTAAATCCCAACGATATTGCTTCTATTGAGGTGTTGAAAGACGCGTCGGCAACCGCTATATACGGGGCGCGGGCGGCCAATGGCGTAGTCCTGATAACCACAAAAAGAGGAGCGGAAGGAAAAACGACAGTGAACTATGGTATTTCCTATGGTGTCCAACAACATTCCAACATTTTTGATTTATATAACTTGAAAGAATGGATGGTGGAAAAAAATACCGCCAGTTGGGACTTTTGGATGTTCGAAAATGAGGTCTACCCCTATGGAGGCAGGACACTGGAAGAGGCGATGACTTTACCGAAAAACGGCGTGAAATATAAAATGCCCTACACCGATACTGATATAACAAATGCCGGGGAAGGCACCGATTGGGTTGCATTGATTACAAGATTAGGCACCGTTCAACAGCACAATTTAAATGTCCAAGGAGGAAGCGCCAATACAAAATATTTGGTTTCCCTCAATTATTTCGACCACAAAGGTATTATTAAAAATTCGGGTGTTACACGTTATACGGGAAAAGCGAATTTCGATCATTCTATTAATAAATACATAAAAACGAGCATTAATATTATCGCTTCCCGGCTAAATAATGACAACAGGGCCTTGGGCGATGAACAGTGGGAAAAATCCGGATTATTGCGGGCTGCCGTCCAAATGGGACCGCATATTCCAGCTATAGACGAAAACGGGAATTATCCCATCAACCCGATGCTGCCGACACAGCCCAACCCCTATTCTTTGCTGACGGTAGAAGATAGAGGAAGAATGGATCGCCTGCTTGCCAATGCCAATATAATAGTCGAACCATTGAAGGGGCTTAGTGTCAAATTAAACATGGGCACCGATATTGCTTACCAAAACCGGAAAGTTTACATGCCCAAATCCACGTTATACGGGGAATTGTCGAATGGATTAGCTACAATTAATCAAAATTTAAACGAACAATATTTGGTAGAGGGAATCATCAATTATAATACCGAATTTAACACGGTGCACCGTGTGGCCGCATTAGTCGGCGTATCGTATGAAAAATTTGTCGGAAATGGCCACAATTTAAAAAACAATGACTTTATTACCGATGGTTTCGGCTGGAATAGCATGGGCTCCGGCGTGGGGGTTAAAGATGTCGGGTCATGGGGAAATGAAAACAAAATGAAATCATTTTTCACACGGATCAATTATACCTTACTCGACAGATATTTACTGACCGCCACTTTCCGTGCCGATGGGGCGAGCGTGTTTGCCAAAAACCACAAATGGGGGTATTTCCCATCCATTGCGCTGGCATGGAACATAGCAGAAGAGCCCTTTATGGAAAAACTTCGCGCTTCCCTGTCCATGTTAAAAGTACGCGTCAGCTATGGGCAAACCGGTAATTCGGACATTGTTGAAAACGCATTTGCCGCTTACCGGGCAGCTCCGGCATGGAATACAGGAGATAAAGATCAGGTAGTTGGCGTATTTCAAAGCCGGTTGGAAAATCCTAATTTGAAATGGGAGACTACTACCGAGTTAAACATTGGGATTGACGTGGCTTTCTATAAGGGACGATTTACAGCCACCATTGAGTTATATAACCGGATTATTTCCGATCTATTGAATTATAAATCATTAAATGCTTATCATGATATTAGCCAAGTTATCGCGAACATTGGGAAAACACAGAGTAGAGGCATAGAAGTTACTGTTAACACGAAAAATATCGACACGAAAGATTTCACATGGGCTACCGATTTTACCTTCTCCACATATAAAGACCGCTGGCTGGAACGGACAGACGACTGGAAACCGGCTATATTTGAAAATGTGGATGACCCTATCCGGGCAAGGTATGTACGTATTGCCGACCATATTCTTCAAATTGGGGAAACACCGCCTGCCTCACAACCCGATTTGAAACCCGGGCAACTGGTAATAAGGGATATTAATGGCTATCAGCGGGATGAATACGGTGATCCCATTGTAATAAATGGGAAATTTGTAGCTACAGGCGAACCCGATGGTATTATAGATGACGCCGATACACGTTTAATGGGTTCTACCGATCCGGGATGTATTATTGGATTTTCAAACCGTTTCCGCTGGAAAAATCTGGATATGAGTTTTGATATTAACGGCATGTTCGGCAGAATGATGATGGACCCCACAGCCATGGCATTAGGCACGTCAGCTGATGGGATCGCCCAATATGGTTACAATGGCTTGCGAATGTTAAAAGACAGATGGATGCCGGAAAATCCTTCAACCACCCAGCCCAGCTCATTTTACGGATGGTCGAACTATGGATATGGTGATTGGTTCTATCAACAAGTCTGGTTCTTGCGCCTCCAAAGCATTGCCATTGGCTATACACTTCCGAAAACCGCCCTGTTCAATAAAATATTTTCAAGCGTACGTATTTATTTCGACGCCAATAATCTTTTTCTAATTACCCCTTACAAGGGGCTTGATCCGGAAACAGACGTTTACACGGCGGCTTACCCCAATGCCCGGACGTTCAGCTTAGGCCTTGATATTATATTCTAACCATATAACATAATGAAAACAAAATTCAAATATTTACTGTTCGCAATCGTATGGATTGCGGGGGAAGCTTGTGACAACCTTGACCCCTTGGATTATTCTGAAATAAATCCCTCTGTATTTCCTCAAACGGAAGCCGACTTACAGGCCTTGGTCATGTCGTGCTATTATCCGTTGAGAGGAAGCTGGTGGGATGGTATTAACAGCAATTCGGAGCGCGGACAAATGTTTGTGAACGACTGCTGTACGGAAATCTTATCCGGAAAATTCGGCGCTCAAAAAATGTGTTCCGACCTGTCTTTTATCGAAACAACGATAGACGTCACCAGTTTCTTTTATGTGCGCCCCGGTACATGGAACGGCACAGACGGCTTTCACAATAAAATCAGCCGATGCACATTAGTAGCCGATGCGATTGAAAATAGTCAGTTAAGTCAGGATTTAAAAAATAAATACCTGGCCGAAGTACGTTGTGCCAGAGGTTATTTATCCTATATTTTATTTGATATGTACGGACCGTTGATTATTGCACCGTTAGAGGTTTTGAAAGACCCCCTTACAGAAATCTCATTGCCTCGCTTGGAACACGACGCAATGGTCAAATTTATAGAAGACGATTTGATTTTTGCCGCACAATATCTACCTTCCCCTAAAGAAACAGCCTACGGACGATTTAGTAAAGGCCTGGCCAAAACCTTGTTAATTCGATTGTATTTGCACGAAACCGTTCGCGACAATTCGTATTACAACAAAGTAGAAATGCTGGCCCGCGAAATAATTGGCGAGAGATGGTATAGTTTGGTAGAAAACTATCCGAACCTCTTTGAATTTTCCGGCATGAACTCAAGCAATCCCGAGTACATATTTATCATACCGACTTCTATCAAAGGACCGAATTTGGGACAATGGCACATGATGGTACTGCCTCCCAGTTCGGATTACCCGATTAAAGGTTGGGCAACGGTGCAAAGTACATGGTGGTTTTATGATACATTTGAACAGAATGACACAAGAAAAACATACCTCATTACGGAATACCGGGATGGCGACAATCTTTATACCCGCGCCAACCCGAGCGAATTTATCGATCTGGGCCCTATTGCCCTAAAATACGAAATTGACCCGGCCGTGCCGGCAAGCGGCGGGCAAAGCAATTTAGATCTGGTAATTTATCGTTACCCTGAAATTCTCTTATCGTTGGCAGAGGCAATCGTAATGAAACCTGGCGGAAGTATTACACAAGAGGCTGTCGATTTAATGAATGAAGTCCGCAGAAGGGCCAAATTATCCAATAAGACCCTTGCCGATTTCCCGTCAAAAGACATATTTATTGACCAAATACTAACCGAAAGAAGCCACGAATTTTGGTGTGAGAACGGACAATACAGGGCTGATTTAATCCGCTTCGACAAGCTATATAGCCGCGTGTTGGAACTGAACAGTGGCCTCGCGCCGTATGCTTCCAAAGATAAATACCTTTATCCGTTGCCCTTATCGGTTATCGTGGATGGAAAAGGACAAGTAAAGCAAAATCCGGGCTATGCACAATAATTTATCACATACAACATTAATACAAATACTTATGAAAAATATCATTTTATATGTCCTCGTCGGACTATGTATGGGTGCCTGTACAAATACAAGTACGCAGCAGCCACCGGCAGAAGACTGGACAACCGTTCAATATACGGCCACCGATGCGCTGTTCCCCAATCCGGAAAGGGGCTTTTATAAATATTCCGATTGTAACTTGGGCACCGGCGCCGGTGCGCTTTCCGAAAGCGTTTTAAAAGGTTACCGGGCGAATAATATCACTTTAATTTTCCGCTATTTCTATTTAAAGAATTTTAGAAATAGTCCGCTTTCGGCAAAAGCGCTGGAAGATTTTGATAAAGACATGCAAACCATTAGAAAGGCAGGCGCAAAGTGCGTATTACGCTTTGCCTATACCAGCGCCATTAGCGAACCCGATGCGCCGCTTAACATTATTACACAACATTTAGACCAGTTGAAGCCCTATTTGGAAAAAAATGCCGACGTGATTGCAGTTATGCAAGCAGGCTTTATTGGCGCCTGGGGTGAGTGGTATTATACTTCCAACAATTTAAATACCCCTGGCGCTCGTTACCAAGTACTGAATAAAATCCTCGAAACACTGCCCCCAGGAAGAGTGGTGCAGGTGCGCACACCGGCCTATAAAAAGGAATTTTGCCAGCGCAGTACACCGTTGATACAGAAAGAAGCTTTCAGCGGACAAAATATTGCACGCATCGCGCATCATAACGACTGTTTTCTGGCAAGTACAACCGATTACGGCACCTACGAAGACGTAGAAGCAGATAAGGCATACTTGAATAAAGATTGCCTCTTTTTACCGATAGGGGGTGAGACCTGCCCGCCGGATGGTATTGATCCTGCCGATGGATTGAGAGCCTATAACGAAATGCGTTATCTGCGTTTTTCTTTTTTAAACGAAGATTATTACCATGGCGTGAATGATTTATGGGTCTCAAACGGATATATGGACAAAATAATCAAAGAGCTTGGCTACCGCTTTGTTCTTAGCGCCGGCGAATATACCGCCAAAGTTGCGCCCAACAGCCGGTTTGCAGCGCGCATTATCTTGAAAAATGTGGGTTTTGCTTCGTTGTATAATGAAAGAAAGGTCGAATTGATTATCAAAAACACCTTGTCGGGCGAGCGCTATAAAGCGCCATTAGAGGTGGAACCCCGTCTTTGGAAACCCGGCACGGATAGCGAAATAGAGGTGGAGGCAGGTATCCCGGCCGACGTGCCGGTTGGCGATTATATCCTATACCTGAATCTGCCGGATGCAGCGGAAACACTGTACGGTAATCCCGATTATGCGATTCGTTTGGCCAACGAAGATGTATGGGAACCCGAAACGGGTTATAACGATTTGCTTATTAACATAAATATTGATGAAAGCAATCCGGCCGTGCCCTATTCCGGTTCACTCTTTTTTGAAAAAATGGGATCCTTGTAAAAATGAAATTCTTAACTATTAACTTGAAAAAATATGAAAAATTTAAAACCAATGAGATGGCTACTACTTGTGGCTACGATGGCTGTTTTCTCGGCTTGCAGTAAAGATGAACAACCTGATCCGACCGGAGAAGAAAAGGCAAAAATTGAGAACTTTTCTATTTCTCCTACTGCGAACTTGCAGTATGGAGATGTAGTAGTGCTAACTGCCAATTTGTCGGATAATTCGGGGCTACGCTCCTACACTATTAAAATCACCAATGCATCAGGTGATTTGTACGAAGACACACAAATGTTGACCGGCAAAACATTTCAGTTGAATGAACAAGTGGTTATTCCGCTGCCACCTAACGCCGTGGCTGGAAACATTACGTTTGATCTGACTGTGAAAAATGCAGGAAACCAATTGACCAGCGAGACTAAGGAACTGACAAACATAACACTCCCGTCTTTCAATCAATTGTATATAGTGATGAATAACACGGCGTATGAGATGACTAAAAACGAGAATATTTTCGAATTTGAAGATTTTGTTGCTGCCGGCTCTACCGGAAAAATTTATGCCAATGCCGACAAAAGCGGAATTTATTGGGGCAACGATGGTACGACCATCAAAACAATGGGTGCAAATGATATTACTTTTGGAAAAGCGGAAGAAGCATTTTTTAAAATCACATTCAATGCCGTAACTTTTGAATTAACTATTGGCGAAAGCCGACAATGGGCTCCAATGACCGACAATGCGCTATACATTTTAGGTACAATTTCCGGACATTGGGCAGATGGTGAAATTACAGTAGAAAATGCTAAAATGAAAATGTCAGGCTTTTCTTTAGACACCCGCAAAATGTGGACGTGGACGCCCCCCAACACAGGTACTGGAGACCAGGCAGATGACATGTGGGGAAATATCAATGCCGGTGTTTTCAGGTTTAAAAAGGACGGTCAAGAGGAATATATTTTGTATGAAAACGGACAAATTGTTTCCGCCGCAGATAATAAAAATAACAGTTTTGTGGTTTCGGCGGGAGGGCCTCTCAGTATCAGGGTTATGGCCGAAGGAACAACGATTACTAACGTGAGGGTGTTCGATAATGCCAAAACACTGGAATATCAAAACGGCCAAATTCTCGTTAATGGCGCCACCGTAATGCCCACTATCACCTTTGCCGGCAACGCGCTGGCATTAAAGTCGGGGAATTACTTTGTGTATGAAGGAACGATGGATTTAACCAAAGATCAATCTATTACCGCAACAGGTGCCAATTTGGCTTCGGCATTTGCTGATCCGGACGTCTTCACCGGAAGTGGAAATGCAACATGGAAATTTATACAGGAAAGCAGTAATTATTACATTTCAGCCGATATCTTTTCCGGACATATTTACGTCCGGGAAGAAACCGGTTATCCTAAAGCTATCTACATGGATGGATGGAGTTGGAAAAAACACCCTGCTGATCCGCGTCCGGACTGGAATGCCGCCACCGCCTTGACGCTTTATAAAAAAACCGGGACAACCAACGTTTTTGAAGGAACATTATATATTTACCCATGGGGCGGAGATTTTAACCTGTATGCTTATCCCCCAACTTCAGAAGATGGTGGTAAAGCGGTATTCTTTGCAGAAGATTTTACCGATGTAGAAAGTATGTCATCAGACAGGCCTAACATAAAAATCCCCTCAACACTGACAGAAGGATATTATAAACTAACGGTTGATCTTCAAGATGGTTTTGAAATAGACAAAACAACCATGCATGCTGAATTTTACACGATTACTCCAAATAATGGGAGGAAATTCACGGCCGTGTTCACAGCGCAATAAATAAAAAAACGCATAGTGCGTTAGGAAAAATACATTAAATATTACATGCAGAAATGCAGAGATGTGGAGAAATTATTTTCTCCACATCTCTGCATTTCGCATTTTACTTTATTTTTATAATAAAATTTGCCATTTTAAATAAGGATGCTTATATTTGATTGTCCATTAGTCCCGAAAGCCTCCGGAAAAGGCAACATTATTATAACACATAAAAACATTAATTTATCATGAAAAAATTATTGTATTTAGCTTTAATCGCACACTTTACCTTATGTAATACTGTAAGTGCGCAGAGTCAGCCGGTTGTCGTACCTTCGACCATTAGCGGCGTGACGGTTTTCCTGAAAGGCGCTGAAGTGCAACGCACCGGATTCGTGACGCTCAAAGAAGGCGCACAACAGGTGATATTTGAAAATCTTCCGCAACGCATTAACCCGCAAAGTATCCAGGTGTCCGGAGTGGGGAAGTTTACCATTTTGGGGGTAAGTCATCGTATTAACCATCTGCAGCCTGCCGGAAAAACAAAAGAAGTCGCGGCGCTGGAAGATTCACTCCGCTTGCTGAACGAAAACATGATACAGCAAGAGGCGGCATTGACCGTTATCAGAGAAGAGCAGGATATGCTGAAAGCCAACCGCTACATTGGAGGAGCAAACACGGGCGTGAAATTAATAGACATCAAAGCCTTTGCCGATTATTTCAGCGCCCAAATGGGCGTATTATCGAAACGAATGGTAAGCACGCAGGCGGGGGTGCGAGCGTTGAAGAAACGTGTGGAACGTATTGAAAAGCAGCTGAAAGAGCTACAGCAACAACCGCAAACACCCACCAGTGAGATTGTGATGGACATTACCGCTCCGGCTGCCACAAAGGCCACGTTGACGGCAAGCTACCTGACTTACGACGCCGGATGGACGCCGGCGTACGACCTGCGGAGCGCCGAGGTGCACCAGCCGGTAAAACTTATTTATAAAGCCTATGCCCATCAATCGACCGGCGAAGCATGGACAGCCGTGAAACCGGTATTTTCTACGGGAAACCCCACGTTAAACCAAACAAAACCCACATTAATGCCCTGGTATTTGTCTTTTCATGAAGAGGTTGTCGTTATAGGTTATGGGACTTCTCGTCGGAAAAACCTAACTGGTGGAGTGAAAGAGCCACAAGCTGAGACGTTGTTCGAGGTAGCCGAAACGCCTGCTCAAACTGCCGCCGACTACACCCGGGTGAATGAAAGCCAAACCAACGTGGAGTTTATCGTGGACGTGCCTTATACCATTGTCAGCGATGGACAGGAACATGCGGTAGAATTGGCTACCCATACGCTTCCGGCCAAATATGAATACCATGCGGTGCGCAAACTCGAAAAGGATGTGTTTTTAATTGCCAAAATAACGGGATGGGAATCACTGAATTTACTTTCCGGACAGGCCAATTTGTTTTTTGAAGATAAATATGTGGGCAAGTCGTACATCGAAACCCGCCAAACGGAAGACACGCTGACACTTTCACTGGGTCGCGACAAGAATATTACGGTTACGCGCATCCGGAAAAAAGACTTTTCGGAGAAACAATTTCTTGGCAACAATGTAACGGAAACCCGCGAGTGGGAATTGACCGTGCACAACAAGAAGAAACAACCTGCTACCATTACATTGGAAGACCAGGTGCCGGTATCGACCGATAAGGAAATTAAGGTGGAAGCAATGGAAATTTCGGGGGCGCAGCACGATCTTCCAACGGGTAAATTAACATGGCGTCTTGAGTTGAAACCGTCGGAGTCGCGCTCCATGACGGTGAAATATACGGTGAAACATCCAAAAAACCGGAAAGTTGTGTTGGAGTAAAAGACAGGGAAAGTACATATTTCAACTTCAGATGAGCGACGGGTCAATATGGGCAATGTCGGGAGAACCGGTCATGTTCATTGCCCAATAGAGTTCTTCCGTGATATCTTCCGGAACTTTTTGAACGCCAGCGGTGTCGTTTGGGCAGACTTCGTGTAAATACGAGAGTGCCGCGATCATGACCGACGTGGCAAACTCCGCGCCATATATTTTCCTTCTAACCATTATTTTTTTTGTCATTCACTTGTTTATCCTTTTTTAAGAATTCTAAATTCCATATTTTTTCCGCACGTTTTCCAATAAACCAAAACGATGCAGCAAGAATTAAAAAAAATATTGCCTTATGGGTTGCGTCCCAAAAATATTCAAAGTACTTCGTATAAAAGTTAATAAATAAAAATGTGATGCCAAAGCTTCTTGAAGTATAGTCGTCTTGCTTAAGGCCGTAATAAATTGCTCCAACAGCTACTAAACCAAAAAGAACTCCCCAATGAAGAAGTTCAATTTGTTTTACACGATACCAACTGTCCATGTCTCCATAATTACCGAAAATGGATAATAGCCATAAAGCAATGAATAAATATAGTAGCCCCATAATATACGTCGGCTTGTAAAACTCAGATAGTTTGGAATTGTTTTTTAGAAAAAAACTTACACCAACTAAAATACCACCAAACAAAATGAAACGTAAGGGGTAATTCATCCCAAGGAAATAGGCCCCCCAACCAGATATATATCCTGTTTCTGCCCCAAACCAACTACCAAGCGATAGGAGAGAAAATAACCAAACAAGTTTTGAAGGAAACCAAAGTGCTAAACCGGCATAGATAACGGTTGATAACAAAAATAGGATTGAGAAATGTCCGCTACCAGTATCTATTGCGTTACCTAGATAAGCGATTGAGGCAGCTGTCGAAAGTACACCCATAAAAATAATTGCTTCATTACTAAAAATTTTCTCTGGCCTTTTTTGTCGTCTTTTAAGTCCAGCGTAAAAAATTGCTGTCGCCAAAACTGCAAATATCAGGCACAGACCAATTTCGGATGAAGAAAAGAATCTTTCGATTAAGACAATTAAAAACGTGTCGGCTATAATTGCTGCAAATGCTGTAATCGCGCAAATTATTGCCACCCAAAAGGAATATTTCGCTAATTTTTTATAGTCGAACGGCCGTATTGAGTAACTGTTTTTGAGCGTGTTTGCCGTCTCTTTTGTTATTGTTCCGTTAGTTTCCCACTCACTTATAGTGTTGTTAAGAAAACGTCCTTGTTTTTTATTAAATTTCATTATCTGTTGTTTTTCATAATAGTTAATAACGGTTCGGGACTTTGGCATTCGAGCGTGAAATCTCTAAAACTTCGTCATAATTGCAAATATAGCATTTTTTTTATCACCAAATACTTTTAATGTCGGAATTTTATTTTTGAAAAATCACTGCGCATTTCTTGTGTTTCTTGAAAAATCCCCCGTAGCTATGCAAAATGGAGCAATGAATTGGAAATATTACAGCAATTTACATATTTACAACGATATTAATGATATTATTTGTAGTATTTAATTTAATTAAAGCACGTAAATCAAATTATTTCTTTATATTAACGCTTTTATCCTTTAGTATATTGTTTTTGATTACCGATGTCATGAGGCATGGGTGAGTATTTATTGGAAATTTCCGGAATATTCTTGGGCATAGTTACGAGCTATGGATAAAGTGGTTTTTTAAAATATTGCTGCTGTTTGTAGCCCTGGGCTTTTTGCTTCTTCTGCCCACCGTGTGGATGACGCTGCCGGGATTTTAGCTATTTCCCAATCCGGCCGCGTGAAAAGATGCTGGGGCCATGATGTAAGAAGATACCGCGCCGTACGCTACGCACGTCGGAAATTACGTAAAAGGCCGAGGCGTCGTAACTGCTGATGAGCTCCTGCACGTATTGGCTATTTTTCCGGCCGACAAAAGTTTCGACAATAGATACGGCTCCTTCTACGCC
>JAIRMK010000097.1 GCA_031258755.1 Prevotellaceae bacterium | reverse complement strand
GGGCAACTGAAATACAAACAGCGGGTCGTCATCGTGGGTAGATAGGAGGTAGATTTTTTTGTTGGGCTCGTCCGCTGTAAAATAACCCCAATGGTCTAATTTGTATCTTCGCACCGGATTCCCGTTCCAGTCATACTGTTCCATGTAAATGTAAGGCTTGTATTTTTCCTTCTGCCGTTGCATGTCCCGGTGTATAGCCACCGGGCTGCGCCCGCTGTACATGAAATACACGTAGTGCTCGCCGGCGCCGGCGCCCCAATAATGTGTCACGTTGTTGTCCAATCCATTGGCGATGCGCAGCGAGTTTTCGTCAAACCGCTCCTTCTCAAAATTAACGGTTCTTACGGTTTGGGCGTCCAAATCCATAAATTTTATTATTTTGAAGTATTTGTAGGCATAGGCCATCCGGTTTTGTTTTGGATTCACTGTAAAATCGCCGATGTATGAAAATTCCGATTTCATATCGGGGTCCAATCCCAAATTATATACTTCCTTCACATATACGGAATCGCCCTCCGCCGTTGTGCGGAAAATGCTCTTGCCAGTGGGGGACGCTTCCACATAGATAAAGTCGTGCGGATGCAGATTAACTATTTCCTTATCGCTGTAAAACTGTTTTTTGCGTAATGGCGAAAAGGAAAAGGGATAAGGCGTCACGTCGCCCGATTTACGGTATTGGTAAAGTTTCTGATTGGTGCTTTCAAACACATAGCACAAAAGGGCAGTATCGGGTGTGGGCACCAAATGGGGATAGTGAAATTCATCGGGGCCTTGCCCATACGATGCATGGCCGTATTTGACAAATTTCCCATCGGGCAGCGAGAACTCCATAAATGGATGTTCACCCAGATTTTTCACGAACAGGACGTTGTCTTTTATCAACAATTCGCTTTCCCTGGGTTTGAAAATGACTGTTTCATCGATCAGTTGTGTTCCTGCGAGATCTACGACCTCGCCAAACGGATCTTTGTTTTTGTAATACACTTCGCCCGCTTCAAGCGGCAAAATGGTTGTTGTATCCGGCGAAACAGCACTATCTGCCGCCGGTTTACTCCGGTTTACGCACGAAAGGCAGCAAACCAAAAGCAATAACGCAGTAAACGATAAATTTTTCATAATTCATACTTCAAATTGTTCATTGCCTGTAGGGCATTAACATATATCCCCTGCGGGGAACCGGTGTGCCCGGCGTTTGTATGTCTATTGCTATTATTGTCCTACGGACAAAGGCGCAACGTAACTTATAATTCATAATTCATAACTCATAACTCATAATTCTTAACTCTTAGTTCTTAACTCTTAACTCTATACATCCTCCAATACACCAGTGGCACCACAAACAAACTCACCAGCGTGCCGATCGCCATGCCGCCAATGGTGGCGATGGCCAGCGGCTTTTCGAGTTCCGAGCCCATGTCGCTGCTGAACAGCAAGGGCGCCATGCACACAATAGAGGTGAGGCTGGTCATCAGTATGGCTTTCAGGCGGCGGCGGCCGGCTTCGTGGATGGCTTCCATTAGCGGGTATCCCTCGCGCAGCAGCCGGTTCATGACGTCTATTTTCAGGATGCTGTCGTTGATAATAATCCCGCACGTGACCACAATGCCAATGGCCGACATCAGGTTGAGCGTGTGCCCACACACCATCAATAAGCCCAATGCCGCCGCTATGTCCACCGGAATTTCGAGCAGTACAATCAACGGTTGTACAAAACTTTCAAATTGCGCCGCCAGGATAAAATACATCAGCAAAATAGAAATAAACAGAATAACCGCCAGCTCGCGTATCATTTTCCGGTTGGAAAAGAAGCTACCCGAAAAATCGATATCCCACCGGTTATCGCTGCCGGCGCTTTGTTTGGCGGCGTCCATAATCGTTTCCACCTGCGAGGTGCTGTAAAAATGCAGCGGAATATATTCTCCGTCTTTACCGGCCACAATGGTTTTCAGGTCTTCCGCCGGCGTGGTGGCGACAAACACGCTAAGCGGCAGCCGGGTTGTTTCGTTTTCGTGTACCGCCGTTACCATGGTGTTGTCGATGACCTCGCGTACGCTTTGTTCTTCGTTGCCCAATACGATGGGCAAATATTGCTGGTAGGAGCGAAGCACGGAGAAGTTATTTTCCCTGAATCCGGTCTTCAGCGCCCGGTACACGTCGTTGTACGACACATGGTACAGCAACAATTTTTCCCGGTCGATATGCAGGTTGAGCTGCTTCTGAAACGCTATATTTGCCGGCGCCTGTCCGGTGGCCGGCTGCAATCCGGCGGCTATCCCGCGCACAGCTTCCGCATCGACCGCCATACTTTTGTTCCGGGTATAGTATTCCACCGTCAAATCCGGTTCGCCAGTCGTGAAGATTTTCTCAAAAATAGTGTTTACCGGCGAAAAGGAAACCAGCGCACCGGTGTGGTTTTTTGAAAAATAACCGGTAATTCGTGCCTTTATTCCTTCGACGTCCTTTTTTTGCGGCGTTTTCAGGTACAGCTGACATTCCGACGAGGTTTGTTCCTGTTCCCTGTTCAGCAGGTATTGCTGTTGGGCAATCAGTGCGGCGTGTTCAATGGTGTGTTCGTCTAATGCGGCCAGCAGGCGCTGCGTCCGCTCCCTGTTTTCCTGCACGTGTATCTCCTCGTTCCATTCAATGTTAACCAGCAGTTCGTTCTGACTGACGTCCGGCATTTTTTCTTTAGGGATGGCTGTAAACAGCAGAAAGCACAATGGGAACACGCCAATCAGAATGAGCGTAACCAGCCATTTATGCGAAAACGTCCAATGAATGCCGGCGTCATACATCCTGTCGAGCGGCGACAGACGGGCAGCAGCGACCGGCTCGTTGGAGCGGCGTGCCGCATGAGCGTGTGTCTTTGAACGTTTAAATACCAGCCTGTACAGTACCGGCAGCAGGATAATCCCGGCCACATAGGACACCAGCAGCCCCACGGTAACCGAAAAAGCCTGGTCGAAGAAAATAGCGCCGGCGATGCCGCTAAGAAATACCAGCGGCACAAATACGACAATGGTCGTAAACATGGAACTCAGCATGGGCGCCATCACTTCATTGGTGCCCTTGACACAGGCGTCTTCAATGGATGTTTCTTTTTGCCGGTATTGCCCGATGTTGTCGGTCACGATAATGGAGTTGTCGATCATCATGCCCAACGCCAGAATTAAGCCGGTCAGGGAAACGATGTTCAGCGAAATGTGGCACAGGTAAAAAAACAGCAGGCTTATGATGAGCGACACAAACATGCTTAGCCCGATAATCAGCGGCGACCTGACGTCGCGCATGAATACGGCCGACACCAAACAAACGAAAATAAAGGCGATAAGGAGATTCTGTTGCAGGTTGGAAATCGTAAAATCCAGCAGTTCGGTCTGGTTTTGCGATACGCTGAAGTCAATTTCCGGATAGCTCCGGCGGAAATGTTCAATCAGTTGCCCCAGGGCGTCTTGCATATTTGCCATGTTTTCGTCGGCCTGCTTGATAATAGCCAACGACACGGCGCGTTTCCCGTTATACAGCGCCATCCCTTTCTCTTTTTCCGGAATAATTTCCACCTGCGCCAGCTCTTTCAATTGGAAGATGCGGTCATTCTTTTGCACATAGATGTCCCGGATGTCTTCTACCGTACGCATGACGGCGGCAAAGCGGATGTTGTATTCGTAATAGCCGTCACGGACAATCATGCTGCCCGGCTCGATATTATTGTTGTTTAAAGCGTTTTCAATGTCCGACAGCGTAATGCCTGTGATGGCCAGCGTGCGGTAGTCGGGGATAACAATAACCTGCTTGTTCACCATTCCGGTTACGTCCACCATGGCCACCTGCGGCAGCTGTTCGATTTGCCGCTTAATCACCATTTCGGAAAATTCGCACAAATTCATGAACGCCGTGACCTCGGCCGTATCGTAGGGCTGTTCCGCTTTGAGGGTTAGATTCAGATTGAGTACGGGGACGTCGGTAGCGCTGGCTTTAATCACGCGCGGACGCTCCACGTCGCGGGGCAGGTAATTCATCGCCGCATCGATTTTTTCATTGACTTCGATAAAAGCCAGTTCCGTGTCCACGCCATAATCGAAATACAGGCGGACGAGTGCGTTTCCGTCGCGGGTTTCACTGCGGATGTCGCGCAATTTCCCCACCTGAATCAACTGCTGGCGGATGGGCGACACCACCGTATTCTCCAGCTCGCGCGCCGATTTGTCCTTCCCCGAAACCTGCACCGTAATCTCGGGTATGGCGATGTCGGGCAATAACGATACTGGCACATTCAGGTACGTGACGATACCCAGGATAAAAAACGCGGCAAACGCCATGCACACGGCAACCGGTCGATGAATGAG
>JAIRMK010000183.1 GCA_031258755.1 Prevotellaceae bacterium | reverse complement strand
TGGGTTTCAAATGCTGCGGGTGTAAATGCAATTGCTGTTGCTGAACATGTGATGGCATTTATTCTTTCATGGTATAAAAATATTCCTTATTTGGATAATTACATGAAAGAGAAAAAAGATGAAAAAAAGCTTTCTTATAGCGGCTCAGAACTTGCGGATAAGACTATCGGCATTATCGGTGTAGGCGCAGTCGGACAGAAAGTCGCAAAATATTGCAATACATTTGGTATGAAGGTGCTTGGATATGTTAGGAAGAAAATTGATACAGTGGAAAATATTGAATTTGTTGATCTCGATACACTCTACATGAAATCAGATATAGTAACCGTCCATGTTTCCCTTAATGATAAAACAAGACACATGATTAATAGTGATGCCTTTAAAAAAATGAAAAAAACGGCAATCATTATTAACACGGCACGAGGCCCTATTATCGATGAAAAAGCATTAATAGTTGCGCTGAAAAATGGCGATATTGCAGGCGCCGGACTGGATGTATTTGAAAAAGAGCCGTTGGCCATTGACAGCGAACTTCGTGAATTTGATAATGTCATACTAACTCCTCATACGGCAGGAATGCCGGATGGTCTTAAATTTCATAAAAAAAGATATGCTTTTTTTATTGAAAATATTAAAAAAGTCATTGCAGGAAAAAAACCGGATAGTGCTCTTAATAAAATTTAAGAATTGTTTCCCTACACGAAAGATTCGGCATCCCAGCCCAGTTTCACCAGTTCGATTTTTGCAGGATTGGCCGTGCCCAGATGATAACGGGTATCCGCCAATTCAATATGTTTTGCCGGAGGGTTTAGCGGCCTGTCTTCCTGAAAAAAGGCATTGCGCTTACCCTGTATGATGCGAAGCCCTACCGAATCGACAGCCACCGGGTCGAAGCCAACGATTAGGCCGCTGTATTTCCACATGTACTCTTCCGAAGCGTCCTGCGCCGTCCGGTGGTGAAACAGGGGCTTGAACAATACCAGGACATGCAACCGTGTTTTGCCTTTCACTATCGGAAGGTCGTACAACGTGGCCAGGCTGGCGCACGAATCGTCGTGGTATGACGAGGGTTGCGGCGAGAACATGATGTAGTTCTTGATGCAAGAACCTACCCCCGACCAGGCATGCGTACGCATGGGGCGCACATTGATTAGCGCGGTGGCATTTTGAAATACCGGATCATCCTTCACACCCCGGTCGTTGACGCTTACGTTTTCTTCACGCACGCCCACCTGAAGAACGCGCTCCTTCAACAGGCTGTTCATGATTTCCGGCGTAGGGAATTTGTTCCACACATTGGTCTTAATGCCTACAATATCGGCAGGCTTGACCATCGAAGACCAGGCTTCTTTGGCATTGTCTTTCCCGGTAAGGGTGTTCACTGCCTCATCCAGCATTTGAGCGGCCACAGTGGCATCCGGCTGATCGCTGTTGGCAAACAACTGCTGGTTGCGAATTAAGACCACTCTACTTTTGGCATCTTCTCCTTTTGCCCAAGCCCAAGCCGGAACCGGACGATGGAGAAGCAAGGTTCCTCCCACAGCCATAAGGGCTGTTCTTTTCAATAAGTCGCGACGGCTAATTAACTTTTCCATAATTCATTGGTTTTTTGTAATTGTTATAGTGGCTTTATATAGTTTTTCCGTTTGTTCGCGGGAATTTCCATTAAAAATCGCCCTCAGTTTATTTTTCTGTGTCCAGGCGGTAAACCAAGTCCCATCCTCTAATTCGACAAAAGGATTACCGGTATTTAATTCCGGTGCGTATTTTTCTCGCAAGTGCGCACAAGCTTCCGCTGCCTTTGTTTCATCGGGATATTCCACGAGCAGGAGATAGCTGCGGGCGTCGGCGTCGCCATATTTAGCCAGCACCGCATCGGTTTGTTCGTTAATGTCTATGATATTGTAATCGGCAATGAAAAAATAGGCGTTTAGCCAGATGTAATGATGAAAATAGAGGAAGCCGGCCGGGCTTAATCCTTCTTCCGGCAAATAACGGACAATAGCCGGCGTTTCGCCCGTGCCCGGGATGGATTTGTCGATTAAACCGGCGAGGTAGCGAATGGCCGCCCCGCTGTCCGGAGTAACGCCCTGTGCACTGACAACGACGAAATAGCGATCTTTCCAAAACAGGATGAAGTCGGGAAAACTTTGCGAGCCCTGTCCGTAATCCTGCTCTTCCCGGTCGCGGCTTTGCGTATAAACGCCAAAAGCATTGGGGGCGCTTGTCATTTCGTAAACCTCAACGGTTATTAGCGGCAGGTTGTTGTCGCCGGCGTATTTGCAGCCGGTCATGCGCACCAGGCCATACGACAGGTACAATTCCGCCCCGCCGTTGATATAGTCATACAGTTCCTGTCCGGCGTAGTTCAACTTACCGGTGGCGTGGTACGTCATGAAACGCTCCGGCAAATTATCGACGGGCGACTTCTCCTGCGCAGGTAAATCAGCATAGCACATCGTGAGTAAAAAAATAAATGAGGTCAAATTAAGACACATAATTCATTAGGTAGCTTCAAAATTTGATACGGTACAAATGTACAATATTTATTTGATAGATGTGCGTTTTTTATTATTTTTGCAAAACGGGGATAACGTTTCCCGATTACAATTAAAATCAAAAAATATGGAATTTAAAGAACTGATAAAATTACGTCAAAGTGACCGTGCCTACCAGAACAGGGCGGT
>JAIRMK010000138.1 GCA_031258755.1 Prevotellaceae bacterium | reverse complement strand
TTGACGAGTTATAAGTTTTTGTCGCTGTACGCATATCGCTGTACGCTTTACTCGCATTAGCACATTACCCGGCTACCCACACCAGCACGTGGTCTTCTATGAGTTCGTAGTGCAGGGTTAACTCCATTTGTTCTCCCTCGCTATCGGTGTACGTGGCGGTGAGCTTGCCTTCCTGTTTAGGTGTAAATTTTTCGATATACATTTGTGCGGCGAAATCAACGCCGTTTTCACTAAACCGTTTGTAAATGGCTTCTTTTGCGCTCCATATCAAACAGCGTTGCGTGTGGCGGTGTTTGTCGGAAAGATAATCGCGCTCTTTGTCCGATAAAACTTTTTTTTCTACGGCCGTGAAGTCGCGGGCGAGGGATTCCATGTCGATGCCCACGTCGAGCGAGGGATTGTAAATGATAGCCGCAAAATGTTTGGTGTGCGTGATGCTGATGTTGGCCACATTGTTTTGCAGGAAGGGACGTCCGTTGTCGTGATAGCCGAGGTATATTTTTTCGCCCAGCACTTTATTGAGCAATACCCTCACGGCAAGCCGCTCAATGCGCCGTTGCGGGTTTGAGATGTAGCTCATTTCTTCCAGTTCATTATGCGGTATGGCGCATAGTTGCCGCAATTCTTCTTCCGATTCTTCTATTTTCCACACGGCAACCACACTGCCGCACTTGTGATGAGTTATGCTAAAAACGGCCATGTTATTTCCATTGAAGTGTTTCTATAAGATGTTCGATATCCGCAGTGTAGTAACTAATCACAGGCGCAAGGTAAGCATAATTGGGCGCTTCCATAAAATACAGGGCGCCACGTATAAAATGCCGGACACTGTCGGTGGCGTAAAACTGTACGGACGACGCCGCTTCTCCGCTAATTTCATAGAGCATACCGTAGGTTTTTTTTTCGCTGTTGTGGATGGGCGTTTCGGTAATGGCGCTGGCTTTAATCACGTGACGATATACAAAATTATGGGTGTCGTCTAACAATTCGGAAAAATTATTTTTTATTCTTTTATAGCTGAAATGTATGGTTGCCTTTTCCGGCAGGCGGATGTTCAACCAGTAGGGCTCATGATTATGGCTTGTGGCGTCGGGCGCTACACTTGCATACACCGGACATTCGAACCGGTAGGGAAAGGCTACACTGTCGAACAGACGATAATGTTTATCCGGCAGGTCAATGCGTAAATATCCTTCAGGCTTTGGCGCCGGCGGATTTCCGCAGGCCGTTGCCACACTAAGCAACAAAACATACAAGAGGCAAGGCTTCATTTATTCCGTTACGGTGAAAAAGAATTTTTGCGTCACGTTTTTTCCGCCAAAATTGTAAGTTACTTCGATATAATTGTCCAGGTCAGCGTAGCAGCCGCCCGTTTGATAGCTGACGTCAATGCTGCCGTTATCGTGCGATTTGACTTTGATATTGTCGGCGCAATTTGATTTTACCCGCGGTTTTTGTATGGTGACGGCAGGTTTTCCGCTCAGCATAAGTTGACAGGACAAATGGCCTGTATGGTGCTCGCTTTCTTCGAGCGAAACGTAGGCATAGAGATTACGGTAATTGGTGATACATGCGGCAGCCTGTTCTTTGCGTTCGTCGTCGAAAGATTTTTGAAGTTGCTGCAAGGCTACAATATTTTTGCCTATCTCTTCCAGATTATTTACGGCGTCAAGACTTTCGCACAAGCCGGTTAATTGTGCCGTTACTTTTTCATCCGCTTCTTTAAACTCAAATACCAATTGCTGCAACTGTATTTCAGGAAACGGATATTTCACATGATAGACGACAGTAACCGCTTTTGTTTTCTTGTCTTGCTGTTTTTCCCAATAATAATCAACGGCATTCGACAAGGCGATTTCGCTCAGAAAAGGGACGTTTCCCGATTTGGTATGGATCGTTGTGCCGGTGGTTTCAAGGAATTGGCGCACTTTTCCGTCAAGCATGGTTTCCTGTACATTGATGGCCGCCGAGGATTTCACATTTACCGCTACGGCATGCACTACCTGTTCACGAATGCTGTTCAGTATTTTCCCCTTGGCGTCTTCCACATTTTGCGCTGTAGCCGATACGATGAGGAAATTTTTTTCAATGCCATTAACCCAGGCCGGCGGTTTTTTTGCACTTTTCTCAATTACTTTTACCTGTGCGGCACAAGCCGTAGAAAGCACAACCAGCGCCGCACAAATAAATAAGTATTTCGGGTTTATTTTTTTATGCTTACTCCCTTTGCTTTGCATATCTTTCCATTTCTTCATTGTATGTTTGATTAAATCTTTCGCTGTCAAACAACAATTGAATTTCTTTGTCGGCAATGGCGGCTTTGTTGACTTGGGTTAGCACCTCGTCCTTGTTCACTTCCAGCGCCATATACACACTGTATGAGCCGTCCTTTTCCCGCAGTGTTTTCGTGCAGGCTACTGCCGTATTGGATACTACCTGATCTACAGTAGTCCTGATTTTTGCCTGAAAAGACTGTCCGAATTGCTGCTGTTTAGCCACATCCATTTCTTTACGATAGTTTTCCACCACACGTCCTATGTGTTGTTGTATGCCGGCAGCCAATTCGGCGCTGGCATTGGTATGGGCTTTCAAGCGGGCGGTATTCATGTCCTGGCTTTTACCGTCGCCCACACCACGGAAAAATTGCGCATCCGAAAAATAATTTTGACATGGAACGTCTATTTCCACAGCTCCCTGCGTAGGCGTTACCTTTGAGCTACCACATGATGTAACTAATGCAGCCATTGCAACCGTAACCATAATCATGGTAAAAATTTTCATTGTTTTCATATAACTGGGTTTAAATTATTTTAATAAAAATTGTTTTAACGAACAAATATATGAATTTTTTATAATAATCCCTCTTCTTTGAAACTAAAATAATTCTTTCCGGCAATGATAACATGATCAGCGAGTATTATATTCAGCATATTCCCAGCATTTTGCATGCGTATGGTGAGGTCTATGTCTTCTTTACTCGGGAATTTTTCGCCGGAAGGGTGGTTGTGCACTAAGAGCAGCCGGGTGGCCAGTTTATCGAGGGCGAATTTGAAGACAACGCGAATATCGGCCGGTGTCGCCGCCAAGCCTCCATGTCCTATTTTCTTTTTGTCGATCAGTCGTCCGGCCTGATTAAGCGCCAGCGCCCAGAATTCTTCGTGCATCAAATCCGACAACAGCGGCTCCATGATATTTTGCACATCTGTGGGTTTATAAATCGCAGGACGGCCTTCCGTGTGTGTGATCGCTCTTCTCCTGCCCAGTTCAAGCGCCGAAAGCAATGTAATCCCTTTGACCATCCCTATGCCTTTGATGCCCTGTAACTGTTTCAGCTCTATTTTCCCTAATTCGGCAAGGTTGTTGTCGGCGAGCGACAGCACATGCCGGGCAAGGTCGATAACCGTTTGGTTACGTGTGCCGGAACGTAATAAAATAGCAATAAGTTCGGCATCGCTCAGCGCGACGGAGCCTTTTAGCATTAATTTTTCGCGGGGACGATCGTCCTCATTCCATTCTTTTAACTTCATGCAGCTGTTTTAAGTGGTGGATGTTTACAGTTTATTTCACAAAGGTAAGAAAAAAATGAAATAAATTCCTATTTTTGTCCTCCGAATGAAAAGATTTAATTTACATGTAGAGACAGATCCTTCGGCAGGTTTTTGTTTTGGCGTGATCAATGCCATCAATAAGGCCGAAGAAGCGTTACGCAATAAGGAGGAACTTTACTGTTTGGGCGAAATAGTACATAACGAAGAAGAAAACAACCGCTTGAAAGCGCTCGGTTTGCAGACCATTCAACGCGATGGCCTGTCGCATCTGCATCATAAACGCATTTTGTTCCGTGCACACGGCGAGCCGCCGGCCAGCTATGCGGCGCTGCAAAAAAATGAAAACACAATTATCGACGCCACTTGCCCTATTGTGGTGAAGCTACAGAAACAGGTGGCGCGTTCCTACCGTAGCGGTGAACATATTTACCTGTATGGCAAAGCGACACATCCCGAAGTCATCGGCATTGCCGGGTACATTAACAACGATTTGGTGGTGTTTAATGAGCTGGAAGAATTAGACCTGAAGGCGCTTCCGAAACAGCTTACCCTGTACAGCCAGACCACACAGTCGATTGACCGGTTTCAATGTATTGTGAATACCTTGTTGCAGGCCGGGGTGGAAGTGAAGGTAAAAAACACCATCTGTCGTTCGGTAACGCACCGGCGGCGGGCTTTGCAGGAATTTTGCCGGCGGTTTGATAAAGTGATATTCGTGGCAGGGTTAAACTCTTCGAATGGAAAATTTTTATATCAGGTTTGTAAAGACAGTAATCCCGGCACTTATTTTATCAGCAATGCCAAAGAAATTCTGTCCGAATGGTTTGTGCCGGGCAACCGGGTGGGTATTAGCGGAGCCACCTCCACCCCTTTATGGCTGCTGGCTGAGGTGAAAAATGCGTTGGAAAATTTATAACTACTTTAGAAAATTATTGTGAAAACTTCTTTTATACCCGTGTTTGTTGTGGTCTTAGGCATTTATTTGCTGATCAATGTGTATGTTTTTGTGCGTGGTTGGCAGGCGCTTGAAATAGGGATGCGTCATCGTTGGATTTATGCGACCGTAGCGCCTTTGCTGATTTTTTCATTTATTGGCGCACAGTTTTTAAAACAATTATTCGACAGTCCGGTCATCGACTTTTTTTGGTTGCTCGGCTCGCTTTGGCTTGCGGTATTATTGTATTTGTTTCTTTCCGTAGCCTTGATTGATCTTGTGCGTGTCATATTGCGGGGGTTTGGAGAAAAGCCGGCGGAGCTGTATGCCCATTACGGCACGATAAAATTTGCTCTTTTTTGTTTACTGACAATTGGCGCGGTCGCATTGCTTTCGGTGGGGTATTATAATGCCACGCGGCCTGAAGTGAATACGGTGAATATTGAAATTAACAAGCGTGCAGCGGGGCGCAACAGCTTAAATATTGTAATGGCCAGCGACCTGCATCTGGGATGCATCAACGGACGTAGCGCCTTACAGCGTTGGGTAAACACAATAAATGATTTGCAGCCCGACATTGTATTGTTGCCGGGCGACGTGTTCGATGATAATCCGGCGTCGGTGGAGCGCAAAAAACTCGGCAATATCTTGGAAGAAATAAAGGCGCCGCTTGGGGTATATTTTGCACCCGGAAACCATGAAAGTTACGGTAATCTTCCGCGTGCTGTGGAATATTTGAAAGCGCACCGCGTGCATGTATTGCTGGATGAAGTGGTATTGGTTGACAGTAGTTTTTATGTCGCAGGGCGGTTAGACCGGAGCAGCGAACGAAATGGTGTAATGCGAAAATCACTGCAGGATTTATTGGAAACGGCTTTGGACAATGAAAAACCGGTGTTCCTGTTAGACCACCAGCCTGTAGGATTGAATGAGGCAATGGAAGCAGGCATTGACTTACAGGTGTCGGGACATACGCACCGCGGGCAGTTATGGCCGTTCAGTTTGCTCACCAAACGTATTTACGAATTGGATTGGGGTTATCGCCAAAAAGGAAATACACATTTTTATGTATCGCAAGGCGTAGGCACTTGGGGGCCGCCGGTTCGCCTTGGCACACGTTCGGAAATTGTGCAGCTGAAGGTGCGGTTTGGGTCGTGACACATCACCGCCCGCATTTGCGGGCGATTTCTGATTGACGATTTTTGATTGACGACTTACGATTTAAACTATTAATTCCCTTGTTGGTGCGAGGCTTTGCCTCGCGCCGGCTATCCCGACAGATTCTATCTGTTTAACTGAGGCGCAGCCTCAGCGGACAGTTCGACCAAGGTGGAACATTGTCCGAACGAGCAGGCAGAACCTGCGGGGATAATTCAGACGA
>JAIRMK010000043.1 GCA_031258755.1 Prevotellaceae bacterium | reverse complement strand
TTGCTTAATAGCATGCTACCTTTGGAGTCCTCGCAACAGATTGTGGAGCTGGAATATCTGACCCCGGAGTTGACCCCGGAACTCCCCGGGCAGAAAAACTCCATCGTTGATGTGCATTGTACCGATAAATCGGGGCGGCAATTTATCGTGGAAATGCAAATGCACTGGACGGAGAGTTTCAAGAGCCGCGTGCTGTTCAATGCCTCTAAGGCGTATGTAAGGCAAATAAAACCCGGTACGCAGTATAAGTTCCTGCAGCCGGTGTATGCACTGAGCTTCGTCAATGAGGTTTTCGACCACGACGACCCTGAGGTATATTACCACGACTACAAGATTGTGAACATCGCGCACACGGAGAAGCGGATTGAGGGGCTGGAGCTGGTGTTTATCGAACTGCCGAAGTTCCGTCCCGGCAACAAGGCGGAGAAGAAGTTGTATGATTTATGGCTGACGTTCCTGACCCAAATCCACGATGGCGCCAAAGAGGCGCCGCAGGAGTTGTTGTTGGATGAGTTAACCAAAGAGGCGGTGCAGTACTTGGAGCGCTGTTCGTATAGCGAAGATGAGCTCGAGATATACGACCGGTATTGGGACTCCGTAAGTGTTGAGCGCACGTTCATCCTTGACGCGCGAGTCGAGGGGCGGGCGGAAGGTGAAGCCATCGGTTTGGAAAAAGGCTTGGAAAAAGGCCGGGCCGAGGGCAAGGCGGAAGTCGTTAGGGAAATGGTGCTTGACGCCCACCGCCGCGGCCTTTCTGTGGCGCAAATACAGGAGTTTATCAGCCTACCCGAAGCGCAAATCCGGGAAATAGTTGAAAATGATTAATGGTTAATGATTAGTGGTTAATGATTAATGATTAGTGGTTAATGATTAGTGGTTAATGATTAGTGGTTAATGATTAATGATTAATGATTAATGATTAGTGGTTAATGATTAATGATTAGTGGTTAATGATTAATGGTTAATGGTTAGTGGTTAATGATTAGTGATTAGTGATTAATGGTTAATGATTAGTGGTTATTGAAGGGACGGCATGATGTGCGATTGGATTTTGCGGCAATCCGGAGATATTCTACACCAAACCGGAAGGGTTTTGCAGCAATCAGGAGATATTCTACACCAACCCGGATGGATTCTACAGCAACCGGGAGGGGTTTTGCAGTAAATTTTTATTACACAGAGAGACACAGAGGCGTCGCAGAGGACACAGAGGCGCCAATTTTTTATTAAAAGGGTCGCGGGTTATGATTTGGGTCGCGTAAATTCTATGCCCTTGATTTCGGTGTATTCGATGGACTTGTCGCCGAAGGCGGCGCGGACGTATTTCTTGACGTCCAGCGCCACATCAACCAAGCCGGTGAGGGGCGCGTAGAGGATGGTGTTGCGGTTGTTGCGGGCATTGGCCAGCGGAATGGAGACCTGCGTAACGACCGTGTTGGACGCCCGCATCTCGGCAAGGCGGCTGGAGAAGCTGTCTACACGCAAGTCCTGCTCGGCAGGCTGGTAGGCGGGCTCGGCGGCGAGGACGTCGACGAATTGCGAGAAGTGCTCGATGCGCTGGTCGAAGCTGAGCTGGGATACGGAGATGTATTTGTGCTCCTTTCCGGTTACTTCGGCGTCGGGGTTTTGGGGCACGACTTTCTTGGGGGCTGCGCGGCGACCGTAGAGTTTGCGCACAAGTTCCTTGAGGGCGTTGATGGTGGCGGGGTCGAGGTGGAGGGTTTCGGCAATGGCGAGGGCGCGGGAGGCCAGTTTGGGTATGCCGTCGAAGGCGGTTTCGCGCCGGCTGAGGGCTTGCAGGAAGGGCGGGTTGGCGACGTTCACGGTTTCGAGCGCCGCCACCGCCGCCGTTTTGACGGCGTTCAGGTTCGAGGGTTGCAGGCGTACGTCGCTGGGGGCGTATTTCCCGCCAAAGCTGATGACAATTTCATTGAGCTTGCTGAAGTTTTCCACGTTCTTCGCGTGGCCGGTTTCATAATTTTTTTTCATAACTTTTTTATTTTTTTTGGTTAATCATTTTTTTTTCGACATATTCTATTTGTTTAACTGAGGCACAGCCTCAGCGGATAGTTCGACCAAGGTTAGAACCTTGTCCGAACGAGGGAGCCGCAAGCCGTAGGCTTGCATCGCTCGGTAGAAACGCCATACCACCCACGTCATCGGCATTCCGCAGGAATGCCACCGGCCGCCGAAAGGACGCATCCCGCCGGGATGCGATAATCCGGCAGGTGCTGCATCTTCTACCGAGCGAGACATTCCTGACGGAATGTCAACACGGCTACCCTTTTTAATTACGTTATCTGCCAATTCTATTAGTTTCTTTAGCATATCCGCTATTTTCTCCTATTTCAAAAGTGACTTTTTCTGATTGTTTTGATTTGGTTATTTTTTCATAAAATTCTTTTCTATTATTTTTATCATTACTTTTATACACTCTGGTATGCGATACCAATGTGTCATCAATATATCTTTTAATTTCTTCGCCAGTCCATCGCAAATCAAAATGTTTGGCCAAACGTTCAAGCGCTTTTTCTGTCTTTTCTCGTGTGCCGTCTTGTGAAAAATTCTTTAAACAGGCTACCAAATCCTCTATAAACATTGCTCTTGTATTTGCATTTTCCAATACTTCTTCAACTTCTTTTTTTAATTTTCTAGGAATTTCGTGAGTATTTCCTCTGCTCGTTATGCTATATTTTTTGTCCGAATTAATAGGAAGTCGTATTATAAACTTTTGTCGTTTGCCTTTTATCTTGAAAATTGTTTCTTTATGAATATGAATATCTCCTTTTCCCCAATCCATAGGTGTGTTATTTCCTTGATAGTGATCGTCTATCTTTAAAATTTGTCCATTGATTAATGGTTGTAAACTCATGACTTTTATCTTTTTTAAATTAGTTAAACTTTTTGTACTTTAAATTTGTTTCTGTCTTTCTTAATTCTTCATATTTTCCTTACCCGGCGGCGGCCGACAGAGCACACAAACTATTTGATTATTCCGATACATAATTTTTATTTTTAAAAATTCTTATGCTACCGAGCGCTGTATTCCTACGGAATACAAGCACAGCGGCGGCCTTTTTATTTCTGTTCGTTATCATTGATGTGTTCAATTTCAAATTTTTTTATCTCTATAATATCTCCTTCGGGTAATTGAGGTAATAAATTAGGGTCAGATTTAATAATTTCTCTGGCTTCTTCATTCAGGTTTTCTTTAAATATATCATTAAAGCTTGTTTCGTTTTCTTTTAATGTGTCATATAAACCACCTCTATCTGCATTTTGGCATATTTCAACTAAAATATATGCTACTATTTTCCAACATCCCCTACGATTTACTATTATCTTTAGTTCTATATTCTTGCTATATTCATACAGGGCTCCTTGGATTTCATCTTCCGTAACACCTGTTAATATTTTTACCCAACGCTCTTTATAGTTTTCCAAAAAATTCGGGTATTTTGACTTCAAGTTTCCCAATAAATCAAATTTTGTGTGGATTTTTGCGATTTTCGTCTTTTCCATAATAATATTATTTTTTCTTTTGCCTACTCTATAAAGTTTTCGGCTACCCTTTTTTAAAATTCTTAACTCTTAGTTCTTAACTTCCCTACAAATCCCTAATACAGCGGACAGAGAAGCCGTAGGAACGGGCTTGCTGAAGTTTTCCACGTTCTTCGCGTGGCCGGTTTCATAATTTTTTTATTTTTTTTGGTTAATCATTTTTTTTTCGACATATTCTATTTGTTTAACTGAGGCACAGCCTCAGCGGATAGTTCGACCAAGGTTAGAACCTTGTCCGAACGAGGGACGTCATTTTTTCTATTCAATATCTACTATTTCAAACTTATTACAACTAATTTTAGTTATATGAATAGGATGAATTTCTAATAAAAATGTATCATTTCTTCTACTAACACGAGCTACAGGAATTTTTCTTGTAACTATAAGGTTCAAAAGACGACGCTTTAACTTGTGGTTAAGCACTTTTCTATTTAATTTTACAATATCTTTATCTATTGTTCGACTTGTAGATATTGGGTCAAAAAAATGATACCCGAGAATTATTTCTTGGATAGCCTCTTTATTGTAAGTTTCAAAACGAGAACGATAATTTTTTTCAAGAAAATAAGGGTGATAATTTTCTTTTTGATTAAAGGTTAAATATCTCCATTCCTTTTCTATTTCCCAACTTTGACTTTTTATTGTAGATTGATACAATAGAAGCGCTACTTTTTCCCCGACAGGAATTTTTATTTTAGGTAAATCTTTACGATAAGATACAGGAAATGGCCCGTATCTATATTTTTTATTTAGTTTGGCAGTATTAAACTTGACAACAAAACCGCTATTTTCTGCATAATGAGCCCACATATGCATACTTGTCAAATCCGTAGTCAATGAAATAACACCAAATCGTAGCCATAGTCTTCCGCTCGCAACTTCAGTAGCTTTTCGCACTATTCGCCATTTATCTTTTTCAGAAGAGAAATATTCACTTATAGTATCCTTATCTAAAGATTTACCTAATACGTCGAGAAAGAACTCTAAGTTGCGATCAGAATAATCTATTAAATCAGGCGAACAATCATATTCATCATTAAAATTATAAGGATGTGACGCAAACAAATATCCATTTACGATTGCATCAATACTATTTTTATCAAGTCTATAGTACTTATAAAGATATTCGGGCGTTGAGGACTTTGGCTCTAAAAAGAAAGTTATTTCATCTTTAGAAGAATCAATCTTAGCTTTATAAGTAATACCTCCTTCTGTTATTATTTCTTCTTTTTCCATAATTTTTCTATTTTTTTAAAATTCTTAGTTCTTAACTCACAGGCAGCCCTCGCAGGCATGGGCTGCCTGACAGACAAAATACAAACGGACTACAAATCCCTAATACAGCGGACAGAGAAGCCGTTGGAACGGTAGTTGAGGTAGCGTCTCACGGTAGCGTAGGTATAGTTGAAGTCCCGGCGCCACGCGTTCGAGCTACCGTTGGCTGACGAACTCCAAAAGATGGCGTGGTTGCCTCGATTGGTGAAGCTGGAGCCATTGTACTCGCGGTAGCCCGCCGGCAGCCCACGGAAACCATAAACGTCAGTCCCCTGATTAGAACTGGAATAATACCAACTCACATCAGTATCACTACTACAATCACCAGACGTGCACGTACACTTCGACTTACCGCGTGATCCGGCATTCGTACCATAATAACCGATATTACTTGCATTCTGATGCGCCGTGCCGCCACCGCTCTCCATTCCGTCCAGAACAATGCCCCACTCATGGTCGGTCGGCACATGCCAGTTCGGCGGACAAATACCGCGCCCACCAGTGCCCGAACCACTCGAAGTACGGCCATGATTAAACTTTGACCCCGCAGCATTCGCCGCACCGGTATTGTAAGTAGCGTTCTCTGTCCACGCACCTTTACCGTCAAATGACATCGCCGTCTCCCACGAATACAAGGCGCCCCACACGTCACAACTCGCTTTTGCCGAAGTCGTGACTCCACTCCTCCCCGGACACCAAAAATGCCCGATTAAGGCCGTCACCTGACCTCCAAAAGTCGTCGTCGGCTGGTTGGAATTGGCCTGCCACGTCAAATCTTTCTGGTAATTCAAGTTCTGCGCCATAATCCAGCGGTTACCAATCTTTACCACGTTATAATTTTTATTGTCGCGCTCATCGGTCAAGGTTACGTAGGTGGAAGCGCTGTAATTGCTCGGGAAATCCGCAAAGGCGCCTGTCACCGGTAATTGCGGCAAGGGACAATTGGTTGCGGTTAAATTGGCTACGGTTAACACCCAACTGCCAGCAGAAGGGGTGAACGTGGTATTGCACACATTGTCTTTGGCGCGGCGGGTGTAGGTATGCACCCCGGCAGCAGTGGCGGCAGATTTAGGCGGTGTATAGCTGGCTTCGGTGGCGCCGTTTATGGCATTGCCGTTTTTGTACCACTGGTAACTAATGGCGCCGACGCCGGTAGCGTCCTGTTCGCTGTGAATGGTAATGGGTGTGCCGCCTACCGTTACGGTTTGCCCGGCGGCGGCAATGGCGCCGGGGTTAAAAGGACATATTACATTTAACACCCAACTGCCTGCACTTTCGGTAAGGGTCGTATTACAAGTATTGTCTTTCGCGCGTCGGGTGTATGTCATAGCGCCGGTAGCGGTGGCGTCGGATTTAGGCGGTGTATAGTTAGCGGAGGTTGCGCCGCTTATGGTATTGCTGTTTTTATACCATTGATAAGAAATTGTTCCATTACCGGTGGCATTCTGCACACTGCTAATCGTAACCGGGGTGCCGTCAACCAGTACGGTTTGCCCGTCTGTAGCTATAGCTCCGGCATCAAAAGGGCATGTTACGGTTAGTACCCAGCTTCCCGCAGAAGGGGTTAACGTGGTATTGCAAGCATTATCTTTTGCGCGGCGGGTGTAGGTATGAGTGCCAACAGCGGTGGCGTCGGATTTAGGTGGTGTATAGCTGGCAGCGGTGGCGCCGCTTATGGCATTGCCGTTTTTGTACCACTGGTAACTAATGGCGCCATTTTCACTGGTGGCATTTTGTGTGCTGTTAATGGTAACAGGTGTACCGCCTACCGTTACGGTTTGCCCGGCGGTGGCAATGGCGCCGGAGCTAAACGATGGACATACTACGTTTAATACCCAACTGCCTGTAGAGGGTGTGAACGTGGTATTGCACACATTGTCTTTTGCACGGCGGGTGTACGTCATACCGCCGGCGGCGGTGGCGGCAGATTGAGGGGGCGTGTAGCCGGCAGCGGTGGCGCCTTCTATGGCAACTCCGTTTTTGTACCACTGGTACGTGATTTGTCCGTCACCACCTGTGGCAGCTTGTGTGCTGTTAATAGTGGCCGGGGCGCCGCCTACCGTTATAGTTTGCCCGGCGGCGGCAATGGCGCCGGGGTTAAAACCGGGGCACGGCGGTGCAGCCTGCGTTACGGCTATCTGTTTGATGTAATCGCCGGCCACAAGGGACAGCGTCATGTTGCTCTGCACATAAGAAGGATTGGCCGTTATGTGCACGGTTACTGTGGCGTCGCCTTTCCCGGAGGCGGGCGTTACGCTGCACCGGTCGCGGCCTTTTGTTACTTCCACCGTCCAAGCGGTGTTGCCCGACACGGTGAATGTGGCCGAAGTGGCTGTTTCCGGAAACGTATAGGATGTGGGCGCTGTGGTTTCAAAAAGCAAGGGCTCTTCCTTTTCTTCCTTGCAAGCGTTCAACCCTGCAAGGCCGCAGGCCGCACACGTGATAAGCGATAAAGAAAATAAGCGTTTCATTGGCGTATTGATTTTTAGTTGTTTTAAAAAGTAATACTAAATCCGGCCTGCACCACCACAGCGGCGGCCATGTTGTTATACCCCGCGCCGGCATAAATGGCAAACGCATCGGAACAGCGCAAATGCAGCCCTGCCGAAGTATGGTAATAGACGTACAAGGCTTGGTGTTCACTGTTTTTCTCCACAGTTCCGGTGGGGTCGATATAGGTGTCGGTATTGGTGTAGCTGTCAAAACACACGCCGCCGGCCACGGCAAAGTAGGGCGAGAGCAGGTAGGGTAAAACGTTTACCCGGAAATCCACAAAGCCGGGAATAACCGCGCCTTTAGTTTTTTCGCCGGAATAGGCGTGGTATCCGCCGCCCACGCCCAGCGCCAAATAGTCATTGAAACGGTAGCCCATGATGAAGTTTCCACCTCCCTGTTTGGCGTCCGGCAGCACAAGCCCTTCGGCCGCTATTTGAAACCCGCTATATTTTCCGCGGTATTTTATACCCAGCAATCCTGCCGCCAGTTTGTCGGCTGTTTCTACTAAATCGTCAACCGTATTTAACCGGCTATAGGACTCGTCCATGCCCATAACTTCCGCCGTCTCCACGTCTATCAATTTTACTGTTATGGAATATGAACTCCTGACTTCCGCAATTTCCGCCACACATACAATATCCACACCGAGTTGTTTTCCCACGCGGCTAATCTGCCGGACGTCCACATTCCCGCCGCGTTGGTAGGCATATTCTTTTTGGAGTTGCGCCAGAAATTCCGCCGACCGTTCTATAGCGGTGTATTTTCCCTGCTTAACAATAGTCAAAAACAACCTGTTCCCCACTGCTTTATTGACCGAAGCATCTCTTCCGGTTACATACACGGTTATTTTTTCTTTGTCATTGCCGGAATAATATTGTGCGTGCGCTACTACGGTGGCGCAAAAAAGGACAAGCAGTGTAATTAATAATTGTTTCATTTGTTATTCTATTATTTTCATCAGATTTTGTGTAATGGCTGCCGCCGCTTCTTCCATGGCTTCCCTGCCGGCACGTTCAAAGGTAGTGGAGCCGGCTTTGTGTGAAAACTCCTCTTTGTACAGGCTTTCCCGGGCATGGTTATCTATTAATTCTACCACCACATCGGCGAAGCAAAAGACAATGGCAGCGCCGGTATCGCCTATTTTCCGCGTGGCGGCGCGGATGTTCATGGTGAAATCGGCATGTGAAGGGTCTTCGGTGAAGCGGTAGCCATGCGTTGTCAGCTCCGCTTTCAGTTTGTTGGCTACGACGTCGCAGGGTTTGCCGAAGAGTTCCTCGCGGTCGTTTACGTACACCGACAGTTCTAATTGCGCCAACGCCTGCACGGTTTCATCGTTCAATGCTTGCCACGCATCTGTGGAGAAATTTGCATCAAGCGCCCGCAATAAATCCATCGTTTTTTCTGTTTTTATCAATAATTCTTTCGCCTTGTTGTATTGCCGGCGGGCTTTTGCCTTTTCGCGCTGTTCTTCTAATTGCTTGGCGATTTTCACCATGCTTTCTATTTGTCGGATGTCTGAGGCCGCTGTAGCGCTATAATAAGCCACCAACTCGCGCTTGTTGGCACAGGCAAAGGCATACAGCGTTTTTCTTGACTTGTCGAAGTACGTGTCTGTGTTTATACCCACCATTTCGGCCGCTGTTGCTGTGATGATTTCTCTTCCGAACACGTCTGTTTCCATGTATTCACCGGAGCGGGCAATGCTTACTGTTTTGGAATGGGTGCGTTGGGATATCATCATCCGGATATTTCCCGAAAGCGCTCCCCATACGGATTCCGTGAGCCGTGCAGTGGCTTGCGCCAAGGTTTCTTCCGGCAACAAGTTGTCCGCAGCAAAGCCTGTGACGTAGGCGTGCGACGGATATTCCGCTTCCCTGCTTTGACTCTCGACCCAAGCCGGCACCCCTTGCCCCTTGGGGACAAGGGAACACGCCGAACATAGCAAAATAATCACTCCTCTTTTCATCGCCTACTCCTCATAATGGTCTATCGGTTTTATTCGAGTTCAAATCCTTCCCTGACAAAATCTGTTATTTTAGTGGCATACTGTTGCGCTACAGCCGTTTCCTGAGCGGCTCTTTCCAGCGCCCTGATGCGTGCCGCCGCCGCTTTTTCTTCATTGACCACAAAGAATAATTTGTATTGCCGGTTTTTCTTTTCTTCTTTCACAATCGCATAACTTTCGGTAAGCTCCCCTTTTATTTCCGCCGCCACCAAGCGCTCATAAGCGGCATACATTTTGTCAAACTCGGCCTGCAAACGCGTGGCGTCGGCATTTACATCCGAGGCTATCCGCCCGCGCACAAAAGAACCGGCCAGCGATGCATAATGAGCGAGGGCATTATTAGTAGCCATTTGCCTGCATACATTGATGGACTGGCATTGCGACACCTCCCCAACAAGTTCTTTATTCTCCGTTTGGGTGTCGTACAGTTTTTCATAATGCTCCAACAAGGC
>JAIRMK010000022.1 GCA_031258755.1 Prevotellaceae bacterium | reverse complement strand
GCCGACGCCACCATGCCTTGCGGCGTGTCGCCATAGCGCTCTACCATGCGTGCGGCCAGCGAGCCGTGATTTACGCCGATGCGCAAGGCCGTGCGGTGTGGCGTGCATACGGCAATCAGTTGTTGCAGTTGCGCGGCGGCTTCTTCGGACGTAGCGCCGAAGTTTCCCGGATTGATGCGTACTTTATCGGCTACGGCGGCGGCGGCCAGCGCCACTTTAGGCGTAAAATGCACATCGGCAATAAGCGGAATGGCGTAGCCTTGCGCACGCAATTCTTTTTTGATGGCTGCAAGGGCTTCCACCTCGCGCAGCCCTTGTGTGGTAAGGCGCACATAATCGGCGCCGGCTTCCGCTATGCGCCTGCACTGCGCCACCGAAGCCGCTACGTCAAGCGTATTGGTGGTAGTCATTGTTTGTACCCGCACCGGCTGCCGGCCTCCCATGGCCACACCGCCCACCGATACTTCGGTGCAAGCGCGGCGGCGTATTGCATTTGACGTGTTCATGTCCGGTTATATTTTAACTAAAACGGCGGCTGAAAATATCAGTTGCGTGAAGTGCGTAAACATCATGCGTTCGTCTCCATACCTTGGTTTCAGCAAGTAGGAAAGTCCATACTGATAGCCCACTTCAAACTGTACTTCAATGGGGTGAAGCATGACGCCAAGCCCGCCGCCGAAATGCAAACCATATTCAAAACGATTGTCGCGCCCCTTAAACACGTAGGCACGCTGTACTTCTTTGTCGTTTTCTTTAAAAATTTCCCTGGCGCTCAAGTGGTATGACGCATACACGCCCGCATTGGCCAAAATGCGAAACCGCCACAGCTCGGCATGGAATTGCGATAAGAAAGGAAATTCCACCACGCGGTAGCGGCGTGTGGTGTCTTCCAGCACATATCCTTTCTCGGCATAATTGACGCCCAGCTGGAGGCCTGTCCATGTAGTGATGTAGTATTTATAGACCAATCCCACATTCAGCGTCTGGAAGGTGGCGCTGTCGCGCCGCACCGGATTAAATGAAACGCTCGAGGTGCTGACGCCTTCCCTGACGCCGATAAAGTGTTGCGCTTCGCTCTTCACCGGTGTGAAATAAAGGCCGCACAAGAGCAGGCCTGCCTGTATGTAATTTTTCACACTCATTCCGGTTTCAATTCGTGGATATGTTCGTGATCATGGTTTTGACTGTGGTCGTGATTATGGTCGTGGCCGTCTTCATGTTCATGGTCGTCTTCGTGGTCGTCATGGGAGTATTGTTGTTCCTCCAGTGCCGGAATTTCTTTTCTGCGGTCGCGGGCGAATACCCGTTTGACGTCAATGTCCTGATTGATTTCCGTATTTTCAAGCAGTGTTATTTTTTCGCCACCCTCCGGTAAAGCATAAAATTCGACCGGCTCAAATTGTTTCTTTTCCTTATAATTCCCCGGATCCCAGATACCGTTTTTATCCCTGTCATCAATAAGGCGCAGGGTATATGTTCCCGCTTTCAAATAATCAAAGGGTAATTTTTTATTTTCTATAACGATTGTTTCGCGCAGCACTTTTGTTTTTTTCTCATCCAGCAATTGCACAATCACTTGTTGTGCGCTGTCAATTCCTGTCAGATTCACACGTATGGAGCTGTATTTATCAGGGTCGTCCGTTGTTATTTTTTTCGAGATGGTATCGTTGGCTAATCCATACACATCCGTGAAGGCGCCGGGCAAGGCCAGTAATTCATACTGACTGCTCAACTGCCATTTCGCACGGAGATAAAATTGCCGTATTTTTATCGTATCAACCGTCCACGTAAAGGGCTCCTGTTTTCGTTGCTGTTTATCCACGTCGTCAATATGCCACAATTGAATAAGTTGGGGATCAATGGTGGTGGGAAGCGTGTTAAACCCAAAGGTAAGTCCTTTTTCTATGATGTTTTCCGCCGCATAAGTAATGGAAGGGGTCAATGTTTCTTTTTTTTCCTCTTCCCCTTCCTTTTTGTCCTTATCTTTTTTAGTATTTGTTTCCTCCTCTTCCTTTTTCGGTTTTTGGAATTTCAATTTCGTACTGAACGGCGATAAGATGTCCAGGGAGTCTGTTCGCAGGTAAGTGATTTCCGCCTGCACCGTGTCGGGCACAACAGGCGCGGTGATCCAGTAGATTAAGGTGTCATTAAAGCGGTTTCGCTCTTTGACCAAATCCGACGAATCGACGCCGTTTACCTGAAAAGAAATAATGTCGGCATGACGCTGGTTAAAGGCCAGCGTAAGTTTCCGGGCGCCGGTCAGCGTATATTCTTTCAAAAATTGTTTGCCTACGTTTTCATTGAATGCGTGCAGTTCCCACTGGTAGTTACGCGCCAAAAGCTTGGTTGTGTCGGTGGCTTCGATAACTTCCAACACTTTTTCATAATCCACCACTTTATCGGGAATGACCAAAGAGTCTTCGAAGGCCAGCAGTTCAGCGCCGGCGTCATAGCGGTAGTTGTTATTTTTATCATCAAACGCCACCATGTGATAGGCCACCGGTTTGATGTTTTGCAGCGTAAAATAGCCCCACGAGTCGGTGCGTGCAATCACGTCCGGCAACGTTTTGTATATGGCGGTATCGCTATAATTTTCGTAAAGGCATACCACGATTTTAGGCAAGGGCTCTCTGGTGAAGACGTCGAAAACCTTTCCGGTAAGCATCATGGAGTCAATCTTCGGGCCGGTGGAGAACACGTAGCGGAAGGCGGAGAAGGGAATTCCTTCATTAAGATCCGAAATCGCTTCGCCGAAGTCGATGGTGTAGGTGGTGTTGGAACGGAGCGTATCTTCAAACCTGACCTGTATTCCTTTGCCCCGGGTGCGCACTTCGGGGCGGCGGAGCGACGGCGGCGAAACCGTCACATTTTTTGCCGCATCCTTGATTTGCACGTACTCATTAAAAACCACTTTTATTCGTTTTGGCTTTTGGTTTGTGGCAAGATATTCCGGTATGGTCGCAAGCAATACCGGCGGGATGCTGTCTTTCGGGCCACCCTCCGGGCCTTGCGCCACATTGGCGCAACGTCCGGTAAACAATGCTACTGTTAACGTGCAAAGAATTATGTAAAAAAAACGTTTCAATCAATAAATTTCCACATCAAAAGGCATACGCGCCTGTACATTTGTTTGCAGCAATTGTTCTACCTGTTTTTCCAACTGTTTATACGTTTGGGATAGCGTTCCTTTGGCGGTTATGCTTGTGTTTTTAAACATTTCCAGCAGTTGGGTGAACGGATCTTTTTGTACCGGCAATTCCGTGATACGGTAATCGGTCAGTTCGGCCAATTCGGCGGCAACGTGTATGGCATAATCCAATCCGCCAAGGTAATCGACCAGGCCGTTTTCCAAAGCTTGCAAGCCCGACCACACCCGGCCCTGCCCTATTTCATCCACATCTTTTTCGGCTATTTCACGGTCTTGCGCCACCTTCGCCACAAATTGCGTGTAGGTATTATCGACCATCCCCTGGAATTTTTCACGTTCCGGCGTGGTTAATGGCCGCGTTACTGAAGGGAAATCGGCGCCCTTCGCGGTTTTTGCCACATCGACTGTAAGTCCCAAATGATTGCGCAATCCTTTTTCCAGATTGGGCACGATACCGAAGACGCCAATAGATCCGGTGAGCGTAGTAGGATTGGCCACAATGGCTCTTGACGGTGTGGAAATCCAATAGCCTCCGGAAGCGGCGTAGTTGCTCATCGACACCACTACCGGCTTTATTTCATTAAGCAGCGCCAATTCGCGGGCAATAATCTCCGAAGCCTGTGCGCTCCCGCCGGGCGAGTTGACACGGAATACCACTGCTTTTACCTTATCATTGCGGCGCAGGTCGCGCAGCAGGTTGGCAAACTGCCAGTCGGTAACTCCGTCTTCCCCTTTGCCCACGCTAATTTCGCCGTCGGCATACACTACGGCAATCCTGTCTTTCGCCGTCAGGTTGGGCACTACGGTTTTCGCATATTTTGTGATATTGAGCAGGGCAAGGTCTTTTTCCGTATTCACGCCGGTAAGCCGCACCAGTTCATCCAGCAACTCATCCTTATACATCAGCCCGTCAACCAGTCCGTTTTCAAGCGCTCCGGTAGCCGGAGAAATCATTGAAAACGTATAGTCATCAATTAACTGTTGTAACTTTTTCACATCCTTCTGGCGGGTTTCCGCAATTTTATCCAGCCAGTGATGCCATATAGAATTGGAGAACGAGAGCAATTGCGCTTCGTTTTCTTTACTCATTTCGTCCAACATAAAAGGCTCTACCGCACTTTTAAATTTTCCGTGCCGGATAATCTGGACGTCAATTTGGAGTTTTTCCAATAGCCTCTTGAAGAAAGTCACTTCCACCCTCATGCCTTGCAGCGCAAGCGAACCATAAGGGTTCAGGTAAATCTTGTCGGCCACCGTGGCGAGGTAATAGGCGCCCTGCGAATAGTTGTCGCCATACGCAATGATCGGTTTTTCCGATTCTTTAAATTGCAAAAGCGCTTCACGCAGTTCTTCCAGTTGCGCCAGCCCGATAGCGATATGGCTCAGATCCATATACACCAGTTTGATATTCGGGTCGTCGGCCGCTTTTTTTATTCCTTTCACCAAATCGTTCAACCCTGTCGATGATTCTATAGACAGGTTGAAGATGTCCACATTCGACAAGTTGTTTCCACCGCGTTCCTGTACCGGCTGGTCGAGCATGACATGTAATATGGTGTTGGGTTTCACCGTCACCGGTTCGGATGTGTCGGCAAAAGAAAGCATGGCGCTCAGTATGCCGAAAAAGATAAACATACAGATCACCGAGCCGATGACAAAGGCCAGTAGCGCTGCAAAAAATGTTCTAAAAAATTTTTTCATAATTCTAATATGAAGGGTTATTAAAAATTATCCGCGAATAGCTTTCACTCCGGGCAAATCAATGCCTTCCATGTACTCGAGCAAAGCGCCGCCGCCGGTTGACACGTAGCTCACCTTGTCGGCAAAACCCATTTGGTTCACGGCCGCCACCGAGTCGCCGCCACCCACTAAGGAGTAAGCGCCCTTGGCCGTGGCTTCGGCCACGACTTGCGCCAGGGCCTTTGTGCCGTGTGCAAATTTTTCTATTTCAAATACGCCCACAGGGCCGTTCCATAAAATGGTCTTCGACGCCATGATGACCTCGCGCCACATCTCAATCGTGGGGGGCGCGGCGTCCACGCCTTCCCAGCCATCGGGAATGACGGCAATCGGCGACAGGCCGGTATTGGCCGTTTCCGAGAAAGCGTCGGCAATCACCACCTGTCCCGGAAGGTGAATTTTGACGTTTAATTTCTTTGCTTTTTGAAAAATGTCGAGCGCCAGTTGCAGCTGGTCGTATTCGCAAATCGAATTTCCAATCATGCCGCCCAGCGCCTTAATAAAGGTGAAGCTCATGCCGCCGGCAATGATGAGGTTGTCCACTTTCGGCAACAGCCGCTCAATAACAGTAATTTTCGACGACACTTTCGCCCCGCCGAGAATGGCGGTGAACGGTCGTTCGGGCGCTTGAAGCACTTTATCAATCGCCTTTATTTCGCCTTCCATGACATAGCCGAACAGCTTGTCGTTCGGGAAATATTCGGCAATCAGCGCCGTTGAAGCGTGGGCGCGGTGGGCGGTGCCGAAGGCGTCGTTAATGTAGCAATCGGCGTAGGAAGCCAGTTGCTTTGTAAAGGCAGCCTGTTTAATTTTCAATGCGGCTTTGGCGGCTTTCTTTTCTTCGTCGCCGGCGTCGTCGGACAGCCCGCGGGGTTTGCCTTCTTCTTCGGCATAGAAGCGAAGATTTTCCAGCAGCAGCACCCTGCCGGGCTTCAGGTCTTTCGACAGAGCACGGGCTTCGTCGCTCATACAGTCGGGCACAAATCTCATGGGAACGCCCAACATGCTTTCCACCGCACCGCGGATATGTTTCAGGGAATACTTGTCGGCAGGGCCTTTGGGGCGGCCGAGGTGCGACATGATAATGGCCGACCCGCCGCCGGCCAGCACTTTTTTGATGGTTGGGATGGCCGCACGGATGCGGGTGTCGTCGGTGATTTGGAACCGGTCGTTGAGCGGCACGTTGAAGTCCACCCGGATAATGGCACGCTTGCCGTTAAAGTTGTAATTGTCGATTGTTTGCATATATCAGTAAGCTTTAAATTATCAGAAAATGAAAGAAATTGCAAAGATAGCTGAAAAATTTCATTTTCCCAAGAAATGAAGCACTGACAGCTACGGTGCAACGATAGCTTTTTGGTATTCGCTTTTTGCTTTCTGCAAGTATTCCATTAATTGTTTAATTGACATGCCTGAAATTTCATTATTAATTTCATTTCTTATGTCACGCATCATTTTTACTGCATCAAATTTCTTCTTTGTTCTCATAACCGATTAAATCTTTTGGTGAACGTATTTCTAAGGAAGCATACCCGTTTTTGATATTTATAGCGTTATATCCTCTTATCCTTCGTATATTTACAATGTGTTTGAAATTCCAGCTGACTAAGATATCTATCTTATGAACGGTAGCAGTGGCGATATGCACACAATCTTCTAAACTTGCTTGGCCAACAACTTTTTCGTTCAAGTATTCATTAGCTAATTCTATGCACTCCGGCGAAGCAACAATTTCTCTGAAATTAATTGACAAATCATGTAATAGTGTTTTTACCCTTGACGGCGCTTTTACCAATTCTTTAAGCGTCAAATCCGATATGGCCACCTCATACTCATTATTCTTTATAGCTTGGAAAAGCCGTTGTGTGTCCTGCAAGAACTCATTGTCATAATAGCCACCGATAACAGAGGTGTCCAAGTATAATATTAATTTTTTGCCTTCCATTAGCCTTTATTTCCCGCAAAGATACGAAAAATAGTGATTAACGGTTAATGATTAATTGTTAATTGTTGACTTTCAACTTTTGAAATCTTTAAATCTTGGAATTTTTAAACACACAAGCCGCTTGCG
>JAIRMK010000020.1 GCA_031258755.1 Prevotellaceae bacterium | reverse complement strand
TACATCACCGACCGCGCAGGACACGACCTGCGCTACGCCATCGACGCCACCAAGCTGCACCGCGAGCTGGGCTGGAAGCCGTCGCTGCAATTCGAGGAAGGCATCGAAAAAACCATCCGCTGGTACTTGGATAACCCGAATTACCCGAATTAATAACGAATTAAACGAAATAGGCTATGACAGAATTACTATATAAAGACGAAAGTTATGCCATTATCGGCGCGTGTATGAAAGTTCATGCTACGTTAGGTAGCGGTTTTTTAGAAGCTGTTTATCAGGAAGCATTGTCTAAAGAATTTCGGAAAAAAGCTATTCCTTTTAAAGAGCAAGAAAAGTTGAAGATTTCTTATGAAGGAGAAATACTAAACAAATTTTATAAAGCGGATTTTGTTTGTTATGATAAAATTATTGTAGAAATAAAATCAACAGCCATATTATTGCCCATTCACTGTAATCAGTTGCTAAATTATTTATCGGCTACAGGTTTTGCATTGGGACTTATAATGAATTTTGGAACCATATCATTAACTTATAAGCGAATTATCAATTCGCGTAATTCTTTAAAATCTGCGTAATTTAAAATATATGGAAATAACAATTGTAGGCACCGGATACGTCGGCCTTGTCACAGGCGCCTGTTTCGCCGAGATGGGCGTGCACGTGAATTGCGTCGACATTGACAAACAAAAAATCGAAAAGCTGAACAAGGGCGTCATCCCCATTTACGAGCCCGACCTGGACAGCCTCGTACACAAGAATACGGCCGCCGGTCGTTTGCGGTTCCACACCGACATCACGGAAGTGCTCGACCGCACCGACATCCTGTTCAGCGCCGTGGGCACGCCGCCCGACGAAAACGGCCACGCCGACATGAAATACGTGCTCAACGTGGCGCACACCGTTGGCCGGCACATCAGGAAATACATCCTGTTTGTCACCAAAAGCACGGTGCCGGTGGGCTCGTCCGAGCTGGTGCGGCAGGCCATCCGGCAGGAATTGCAGCAGCGCGGCGAAACCATCCCGTTCGACGTGGCCTCAAACCCCGAATTCCTGAAAGAGGGCGCGGCCATCAACGACTTCATGCGTCCCGACCGCATTGTGGTGGGCGTCAACAGCGACAAGGCGAAATCCCTGATGGAACAGCTCTACAAGCCTTTCACCCTCAACGGGCATCCGGTGATTTTTATGGACATCGCCTCGGCCGAAATGACTAAATACGCCGCCAACGCCATGCTGGCCACCCGCATCAGCTTCATGAACGACATCGCCAACCTCTGCGAACGCCTGGGCGCCAACGTGCACGAGGTGCGCAAAGGCATAGGCAGCGACCCGCGCATCGGCTCAAAGTTCCTCTATCCGGGCATCGGATACGGCGGCTCCTGCTTCCCGAAAGACGTGAAGGCGCTCATCAAAACAGCCGCCGACAACGGCTACGACATGCGGGTGCTGCAAGCCGTGGAGGAAGTGAACGAAGACCAAAAAACGCTTCTATACCGGAAGCTGTACAAATATTTTGACGGCGACCTGCACGGCAAACGCATCGCGATGTGGGGGCTGTCGTTCAAGCCGCAAACCGACGACATGCGCGAGGCGCCCTCGCTGGCGCTCATCGAGAGGCTGCAAGCCGCCGGCTGCGACATACACGCCTACGACCCCATCGCCATGCACGAAGCCCAGCGCATCCTCGGCAACGCCATTCACTACGCCAACGACATCTACGACGCAGCGCAACAGGCCGACGCCATCCTGCTGATTACGGAATGGAAGGAATTCCGCATCCCCGACTGGGCGGCCATTAAGGAAATGATGCGAAACCCCGTCGTCTTCGACGGAAGAAATATATATGACGATGACGAACTGCGAAGCCTGGGATTCGAGTACTTCGGTCTTGGCGTGTAAAACTGATACTATATGAAAAGAATACTAGTTACCGGCGGAGCCGGATTCATAGGCTCCCACCTGTGCGAGCGATTGCTCAACGACGGACATGAAGTAATCTGTCTCGACAATTACTTTACCGGAAGCCGCCACAACATTGTCCACCTGTTGCACAATCCCCGCTTTGAGCTGGTGCGCCACGATGTTATTACGCCCTTCATGGCTGAAGTAGATGAAATATACAATCTGGCGTGTCCCGCCTCGCCGGTGCACTACCAGTTCAACGCCATCAAGACCATCAAAACGTCTGTGATGGGCGCCATCAACATGCTGGGGCTGGCGAAGCGCACCAGGGCTACCATCCTGCAAGCCTCCACCAGCGAGGTATATGGCGACCCGCACGTTCACCCGCAACCCGAAAGCTACTGGGGAAACGTCAATCCCATAGGCATCCGCTCCTGCTACGACGAGGGCAAGCGTTGCGCCGAAACGCTCTTCATGGACTACCACCGGCAAAATCACGTAAAAATAAAAATCATCCGCATATTCAACACTTACGGCCCCCGCATGCATCCGCAGGACGGACGGGTGGTGTCGAACTTCATTATACAAGCCCTGAAGGGCAACGACATCACCATCTATGGCGACGGCAGTCAAACACGCAGTTTCCAGTATGTGGACGACCTGGTAGAAGCCATGATTCGCATGATGGCCACGCCGGAATCGTTTACAGGCCCTGTAAACACCGGCAATCCCAACGAATTTACCATACTGCGGCTGGCGCAAATGGTAATCGAACTCACCGGCTCCGCCTCGAAAATCGTGCACCTGCCGTTGCCCTCCGACGACCCGAAACAGCGGCAGCCCGACATTAGCCTCGCGAAAGCGGCGCTCGGAGGATGGGAGCCAAAGATACAGTTGGAAGAAGGACTGAAAGAAACAATCGAATACTTTAGAACTAAGAGTTAAGAACTAAGAGTTAGTAACATTCAACAATTCAACAATTCAACAATTCAACAATTCAACAATTCAACAGTTAAACAACTAAACAACTAAACAACTAAACAACTAAACAACTAAACAACTAAACAACTAAACAACTAAACAATTATGAAAAGCATTTTAGTCACCGGCGGCACGGGCTACATCGGTTCGCACACCGTCGTGGAACTGCAACAGGCCGGCTTCGAGGCCGTCATCGTTGACAATCTGTCGAACTCTGACAGGAGCGTCATCGATGGTATTACCCGCATCACCGGCATCCGCCCGCACTTCGAGCAGGTGGATTGCCTCGACGACAAAAAACTGTCGGACGTATTCAGGAAGCATCCCGATATAAAAGCCGTGATTCATTTCGCCGCAAGCAAAGCCGTAGGCGAGAGCGTGCAGAAGCCGCTGCTGTACTATCGCAACAACCTGCAATCGTTGTTAAACGTTATCGAAGTCATGACGGCGCAAGGCGTACCGTCGCTCGTATTCTCGTCGTCGTGCACCGTGTATGGGCAGCCCGACGTGCTGCCGGTTACGGAAGACGCGCCGGTGAAGGCGGCCATGTCGCCCTACGGCAACACGAAACAAATCAGCGAAGAGATTATCCGCGACATCGTTTATTCCGGCGCACCGCTGAAAAGTATTTTGCTGCGTTATTTCAATCCCATAGGCGCCCATCCCAGCGCCGAGATTGGCGAATTGCCCAACGGCGTGCCGCAAAACCTTGTGCCCTTCATCACCCAAACGGCCATTGGCCTGCGCCCCGTACTTCAGGTGTTCGGCAACGACTACCACACCCCCGACGGCAGTTGCATCCGCGACTACATCAACGTGGTTGACCTGGCCAAAGCGCACGTGGTGGCCATCCAGCGCCTGTTGCAGGAAAAAGCCGACGCGCCTGTGGAAACGTTCAATATCGGCACCGGTCGCGGGCTTTCAGTCCTCGAGCTGGTTGACACGTTCCAAAAAGTCACCGGAGTGGCGCTTCCTTACCGCATCGCGGCGCGGCGCGAAGGCGACATCGAGCAAGTGTGGGCAGACCCGCACAAAGCCAATACAGTGTTGGGATGGACGGCTAAGGAGACGATAGAAGACACGCTTCTTTCGGCCTGGCGGTGGCAATTAGTGGTTAACGGTTAGTGATTAGTGGTTAGTGATTTTCCCGTTCTCTGTTGTGAGGCATCCATCCGCCCGAGTGTGAGGCATCCATCCGCTAACCATTAACCACTAACCGTTTCCCGTTTGCCGTTACCGCAAGTGCGAAAGCATATAACGCACATATTGGTTTACGAGCACCAGAAACCCAAACGTAGCCAAAAGCAGCGCCCAGTCGGGCATCCAGTTCTTCCAGCTCGCAAATAAGATGCTGCCGGCAGTCAGGATATAGAGGCCGACAATCAACCGGCAGGCCCTGGCATGCGTGCCTACCTTACGCACCACCGCATGATGCAGGTGTTGCCTGTCGGGCAAAAAAGGCGATTGTTTCTTGAGTATCCTGAGCAGGAACACGCGCGTAGTGTCGAATACCGGCAACAGCACAATTGCCAGGCCGGCGCTCAGCACCGCATGAAATTTATAGCTGCTGTCCATTGGTAATGTGCCGTTAAACGATACGAATTTTAAGGTAAATACGGCAATTATAAAGCCCAGTACCAGCGAACCTGTATCGCCCATAAACAGTGAAGCGGGTTGCCAGTTATAATATAAAAATCCCAGTATAGCGCCCGCGAAACAAATTAAGAAAATAGCGCTCTCTATATCTCCTATGCAATAAAACCACACGCTCAGAAATACAAGGCATGCAAGCGCTATTGTTCCTGCCAGGCCATCGATGCCGTCAATCAGGTTAAAGGCATTGGTCACAAACAGAATGAACAATATGCTTAATGTGTAACTCAGCCATGTGGTAAGTTCATGAACGCCGAATAATCCGTAGAACGATACGAGGCGCACGTTGGTTAATACCACCACGGCCATGCTGGCCGTCACCACTTGAACCAATAGTTTAAGAGAGGGAGGCAGGGGCGCTATGTCATCACGGATACCGGTTACGGCCATTAGAATTATGGCTGCCAGCAGAAACCGGTTATCGTCAAACAGCATGTCCGGTTTCCACAATAAAATAGAAAACAAAAAACTCATAAAAATAATCAATCCCCCCATGGACGGGATCCGCCCCTTATGTATTTTACGCCGCCCTCCTTTATCCAATATCTGGATACGGATGAGGAATTTCACAAATAAAGGCGTCAGTAGAAAAGTAAGCACAAGAGCAGTGATGGCGCTATAAAATAATAAATTCATAAAAATACAAAATATAGGTCAAATATATTAAGATCTCACCACATATCAAAATAAACAGATATTTTAACATTATTTCAATAAGTTTTCAACATGTTTTCAATATGTTTTCAATAGATATGGGTTATTAACAAAATGAAAATTGTTAATTATTCGGGGGATTAAATTTGTATCTTTGGCTTTCAAAATAATTGGACATGGCGAAGACGAATACCTATAAAAAAGATACGGCAAGCGTTCATCTCACAGGATTGGAATTGGGGAAGAAACCGCCACAGGCCATCGATCTTGAGGAAGCGATATTGGGCGCTGCCATGCTGGAGAAAGATGTGATATTTAGTGTGCAGGAACTTTTAAAGCCTGAAAGTTTTTACAAGGACACACATCAGAAGATTTACCGGGCAATTCAGGAGTTGTCATCAGGCCATAATCCTATTGATATTTATACCGTATCGGAAGAACTGAAGAAGAAGGGCGAGCTGGATGAGGTCGGCGGGTATTATTATCTTTCGCAACTCACGCTCAAAGTGGGCTCGGCGGCGCACATAGAATATCATGCAAAAATAGTTGCCCAGAAATATGTTCAGCGTGAGTTAATCCGTATCTCTTCCGAAGTGCAACACGACGCCTTTGATGATGCCATTATAGTGGATGAATTGCTTGATGGTGCGCAACAAAAGATATTTGAACTGGTAGAAGGCAACATACGTTCCGAAACGCAGCATGTCAGCAGCATCCTAAAGGAGGCCATCGAAGAACTTACTACCATACAAAAGAACGATGACGGGCTGAGCGGGCTTCCTTCCGGGTTTTCTGCGCTCGACCACATTACACTGGGCTGGCAGCCGTCCGACCTCTGTATCGTGGCCGCGCGTCCTTCGATGGGCAAGACCGCTTTCGTGCTCACCATGGCGCGGAATATGGCGGTAGAACATAAAATCCCCGCCGCATTCTTTTCTTTGGAAATGTCGTCGATGCAACTTGTAAAGCGACTGCTCACCAGCGAAACCGGCATTGCATCCGCCAAGATACGCGGCGGCAAAAAAATGATTCCGCAGGATTGGAAAGTCCTTGAACAGAAAATAGGCGACCTGATTAATGCGCCGCTCTTTATTGACGACACTGCGGCGCTTTCTATTTTTGAATTTCGCGCCAAGGCGCGGCGTCTGGTTGCCTCACATCAAGTCAAGATTATTTTTATTGACTACCTGCAATTGATGACAGGGCCGCCCAGCACGCACGGTTTTCGTGAACAGGAGGTGTCGGCCATTTCACGTTCGTTAAAAGCTATCGCCAAGGAATTAAACATACCCATCATTGCGCTGTCGCAGCTCAATCGCATGGTGGAAACACGCACCGGCATCCACAAGCGTCCGCAACTGAGCGACCTGCGCGAATCGGGCGCCATCGAGCAAGACGCCGACCTCGTGCTTTTCATTCACCGCCCCGAATATTACAATATGCTCGAAGATGAAAACGGAATGTCCACACAAGGCATTGCCGAAATTCTTATTGCCAAACACCGCAACGGCGCTACCGCCGACATACAGTTGCGGTTCCTTAGCGACCAGGTGAAATTTGAAGACCTGGCTGCTTTCGCCGGACAACAACAGGAGGCGTTGCCGAATACTTTTCCGTCGAAAATGAATAACGGATATAATAAAGGCCCCATAGAAACAAGTAAAGAATTTGATATCGAAGACAGGTCGTAACATTTTTTTTATTACCTTTGTCGCATAATTTAATCACTACTCAATTATGACACATTATCTTGACCCCAAAAACGACCTCATTTTCAAACGCATCTTCGGCGAGCACAAGCATTTGTGCATAAGTTTGCTCAACAACATGCTGCCGCTGGAGCCGGCGCACCAGATTGTGGAACTGGAATACCTGCCCCCGGAGCTGACCCCGGAACTCCCGGTACTGAAAAACTCCCTGGTTGACGTGCGGTGCATTGACAAGCGGGGGCGGCAATTCCTCGTGGAGATGCAAATGCACTGGACGGAGACCTTTAAGAGCCGCGTGCTGTTCAACGCCTCCAAGGCGTACATAAAGCAACTGGAGCCTAGGGAGCAGTACAAGTTCCTGCAACCGGTCTATGCGCTGAGCTTCGTCAATGAGATTTTCGACCATAGCTCGGCCGAGTATTACCACCACTACAAGATTGTGAATATCGCGGACACGCAAAAGCGGATAGAAGGCCTGGAGTTCGTGTTTATCGAATTGCCGAAGTTTACTCCCGACAGCCGGGCGGAGAAGAAGTTGTATAACCTGTGGCTCACGTTCCTGACCCAGCCCAATGAGCATAATGAAGCGCCTGCGGCACTGCTGGAGGAGGAATTGACCAGGGAGGCGCTGCAATGCCTGGAGCGCTGGTCATATAGCGCGGAAGACCTGGAGATATACGACCTGTGTTGGGATGCAGTGCGTACCCAGCAGATGTATGTCATTGACGCGTTGGACAAGGGCGAAGCCATCGGATTACAGAAAGGCAAGGAAGAAGGTCGTGCAGAAGGCGAAGCCATCGGTTTGCAGAAAGGCCGTGCAGAAGCCATGAGGGAAATGGTGCTTAGCGCCCACCGTAATGGCCATTCGGTGGCTCAAATACAGTCCTTCACCACCCTGAGCGCCGCGGAAATCGAAAATATCTTACAACAATATTAATGGTAGTCAACCAACGCAGGCTTGTCAGGCCTGAAACCTGCCAGCCCGATTCGTTGTTCTCCTCCGAGTTCAATCCATTGATTAGCGCCATGTCCGGGGTTAATCACCGCATAACCGAGTTGAAGTTGAACGGAGGTAAATATCAACCGGTCATTCAGAATACGGATGCCAAGCCCTACCGTAGTATAGAAGTCATTGGAAAATATTTTGTAACTGTCGCCCAGCCACCCCAAGTCGCAAAAACCGTAAAGGGCGAATTTGAAATTATAGAAATAGAATGGGGAAAAATATACGGATTCCAAGTGAGACGATAACCGGTTTAATCCACAGGCATGCGGCAGTTTTAGTATCCGCAATCCGTTATCGCCGTAAAAAGTAATCCTTTCACGTTCTCCTTCCAAACGATGAAACCCCGCCGTGTAATTGACGTTGATGAAATGACGCATATACCCTTTTCCTGCTCTGAACAAATGGGTGAAATAGTGGGTATCGGCCAGCAATACCGACTGCTGCGGTGTGTAGTCGTCGCAGAAATAGGACCCGTAAGCGACCGATGTTTTTAAATATCCGGGAGGAATGGAGTGGCCGATACTCCATTTCAGTGAGAAATAGTTGCGGATGGTATATTCGTCCCACGTGCGTCCTGCCGAGAGCTCCAGTTTATAACCGTAGGGGATATCTTCGCTTACTCCAAAACTGTAGATGTGTGAGCCGCGGTAAAAATTTTCATGATATATCCCTAACGACAACAGCGCCGTCGTCGGACTGCGGTAATAGGGGTTCCACACGCCGGTCACCTGTCCGCCGTAATCAAAGGTTTTGGTATCGGTAACCTTGCCAAGAAGAAAAATATTGTTTTTGGTGTTTTTCAGTTTAAGGGAAAAGCCGCCCCACAGCTCGATTGTTTGCCGTTTCACCGGCAGGATGGTATCCGTCAACCATTGTCCTTCTCCGACTTCATGCAGGCTATATGCCATACCCGCCGCATAATCGTTGGGTTTGATCAAGGCTTTTTGCAGCTGCGCCTGATAAATGGTTTCATCATAACTCTTGTCAAGGAGTAGCTCCGCGTCAAAGAACGACCCCCACAGGTTGTTGACGTCATACCCTGCGACATAGCCCGGCATTACAGGGTTTTGTGTCATGGCATAAGCGCCTAAGGTCAATCTGTGGCCGATACCCAAAAAGTTGTTGTCATATACCCACATCCGGTATTCCTTCGAGTTTCTCTGCCTGAGTTCGATATTGATGCTCCATTTGTCGCGTGTATGCACATAGAGATCGACCTTGCTGCTGTCATGCTCCTGGGGATGTATGTAAATGTACGCATCAGCGATATAGCGCAGCCTCCGCAAGATGTCTTCATTGAGAATCATCGTGGCGGCATGGACTTTATCCCCTTCTTTGAACAGCAGGTTCTGGCGTATTTTCTTCTCGCGGGTTTTAACGTGTACGGAGTTAATCAAATTTGGAATAAAGTGGGTGGTTGAGTCCCCATAGATATTGCGTGACATGACATAAATATGCGCTATTTCCCTGCCTTCGAACAGGGAGAAATAGGCCGTTTCATCTATTAATTTTTTCGTGGCTTCGCGCGCCCCTTCACCGGTCCAATCGCTATCCACAATCACTGCGTTTACAATAAATTTTGTAAACTCCGAACTTCTGGAGCGCTTTTGCAAGCCGTCATAAAATTCATTTGATTTTATAAACTTCTTCTGAAAGGCAATACTGTCGGCAGACGCTGCCGCCTGCTGGCCGGTTTCCTGTGCAAAAGCCGTCGTCACAGCGAGCGACAAACATACTACTATGCCAATGCCTTTTCTCATTTATCTTATCGGCCTTCACGGCGTCAGGAACGGGTAGCGATAATCATCGACCGGCACAAACGACTCCTTGATGGTTTGCGGCGACGTCCAACGAATTAAATTTAATAATGAGCCCGCCTTGTCGTTCGTTCCCGACGCCCGCGAGCCGCCAAAAGGTTGTTGCCCCACTACTGCTCCCGTAGGCTTGTCGTTAATATAAAAGTTCCCTGCCGCGTGTGTCAGTTTTGCGCTCGCCTCGGTAATGGCTGCACGGCTTTGCGCAAATACACAACCTGTCAGGGCATAGGATGAAGTGGTATTCACCAAATCAAGCGTAGCGCTCCATTCCGTATCCCTATATATATATAAGGTAATCACCGGCCCGAAAATTTCTTCTTCCATCGTTTTGAAATGAGGATCGGTCGTAACCACCACCGTAGGGTTGATAAAATAGCCTTTACTGTCGTCATATTGGCCGCCGGCAATAATCTCCGTGTCCTTTGCCTGCTTGCAATAATCAATGTAGCCCGCAATATTTTGGAACGCCGCCCGGTCGATGACCGCGTTCATGAAGTTCGACGGGTCGTCGGGACTGCCCACTTTGATGGTGTTTATTTCATCGATTAGCAGTTGTTTTATCGCAGGCCAGAGCGATTCCGGAATGTACGCCCGCGAGGCCGCCGAACATTTTTGTCCCTGATACTCGAATGAGCCCCTGATGAGGTTGGCCACCACCGGCTTCACGGCTGCTGAAGGGTGCGCCACGAAGAAATCTTTTCCGCCTGTCTCGCCCACAATGCGCGGGTAGGAGCGATACAGGTGAATATTGTTTCCTATCGTTTTCCAGATCTCCTGAAACACGGCGGTGGAGCCCGTGAAATGAATACCTGCAAAATCGGGATGCGCGAAAATCACCTCGCCGGCGGCCACCCCGCTCACGAATACAAGATTGATAACGCCATCGGGTAAACCCGCTTCCTGCAATATCTTCATGAGGAAGTGGGCGGAGTAAACCTGTGTGTTCGACACTTTCCACACAACTGTATTTCCCATCATGGCGGGCGCCGTGGGCAGGTTTCCGGCAATGGCAGTGAAGTTAAACGGCGTAAGCGCGAACACAAAACCTTCGAGCGGACGGTAGTTCGAGCGGTTCCACACCGTAGCCGATGAGGCAGGCTGGTCTTTGTACAACTGCGACATGTAGTACGTGTTGAAACGGAAGAAATCGGCGAGTTCGCAGGCCGCGTCGATTTCCGCCTGATATACGTTTTTCGACTGCGCCAGCATGGTAGCGGCATTCAATACATAGCGATAATTATAGGCCAGCAGGTCGGCGGCTTTCATAAATATGGCCGCCCGGTCGTGCCATGCCATGGCTTCCCATGCGGGTTTGGCCTTCAATGCCGCATCAATAGCCGCGTTCACTTCCGCCTTGCCGCCCAAATGATACTTGCCGATTACATGTTTGT
>JAIRMK010000201.1 GCA_031258755.1 Prevotellaceae bacterium | reverse complement strand
TGTGTCGTTATTACAAAAGACGCCATTTGTTTTTTTGATATATTTGCCGGTACCGAAAAATCAATATCCCCCCTCATTGGTATACATCCGAATACACCCGGCATTCCTGTGGCGTCGGTGAATGATACCAGGGTATAATTTGCCGGCACCAGATATGGGCTATCCGATTTCGTGGTAATTACGCTTCCATCGGTATGTTTGAGCACTATCGTATACATTGGCGTGCCGAAAAATGACACATTGGAGGGAGAATTATATTTCCCCACCGGCGGGTAGTTGGAAGCATACGCACAAGTTCCGGCTACATTAGACACCGAAGTCAATAGTTTAACCGTAGCGGAAAAACGACCGGCATGTCGCGCATTACCAACCACCCACACACCATTGTTGTTCCCCTGCGCTTCAATCACTTTTCCTATACCGGGTACCGACGTGGCAGTTAATGTAGCGCCCGGTAATAACGGTAATCGCTTCATCACGCCTGCGTCATTATAATCCACAAAGACCCACACCGTATCACTCCACATCGCTGTAGGCATAGGTAGCTTCCAACTCACGTCGAATGTTACCGTCCCGGCACTCGTTGCAAGGTTCGACAAGGTAATACCGTTTTGTGCCGTCAACACTAAAGGCCAACAAATTATTATTAGCAGTATTTTTTTCATATTTTCATTAATTTTTTATTACAGGCTCTCTAATTATATCACTATCTCTGATTTTCCGGTTTCATTAAAAAGGGCCGCTTTCCTATAAAACATGAATCGTAAGAAGAACGAAGAACAAACAGCAGCCCTTATCAATGAGTCATATAACCCTTTGTTGTAAAATATTTATAATATATACAATATATATATTATAATAGCAAATAGCAAGAAAAGCTACGCTTAACCTTTTGCGTTTTATCTCTACTTCAGGAAAAGAGTCTATAGTAAATCTGCAGACAAAATAACTACCCCCTCGTATCTTTCGACAATAATAAATGGATAAGATTATATAAAAGAGAAAATAGGGGCACTAATTTTATTCCTCAGGTAGTAATTCGAAAATTTCGTAAGTTTCTTTACACAGAGTATAAAAGTAACGCCAGAAAAACAAAAAGAACAAAAAAAATTTTTATTGGGCGCAAAGGTAAATACATTTTTTTTAATTCCAATCAAGATAAATGTTAAGATATGCTAATTTGAATGTCATGACCGGAACACTTCCCGTGTGAGTTCGTCAATCTTGCCTGTGGGGATCAGGGCAATGTGCTTTGTTTTGGGAATTCCTTTATGATATTTGGAAAGAAAAAATTTTTCAAATCCTAATTTTTCGGCTTCGGCAATGCGCTGTTCAATGCGAGCCACAGGGCGTATTTCACCACTCAATCCCAATTCGGCGGCAAAGGCATACCGTGAAGGTACGGCCAAATCGAAGTTGGAAGAAAGGATGGCCACCGCCACCGCCAAGTCAACCGCCGGATCAACAACCTTCAATCCGCCGGCCATGTTGAGAAAAACATCTTTTACGGCGAGCTTAAAACCCGCCCGTTTTTCGAGTACGGCTAAGAGCATGTTCATACGGCGCACATCGAAGCCGGTAGTAGAACGCTGTGGCGTACCGTAGGCGGCTGTGCTCACCAGCGCCTGGGTTTCGATAAGGAACGGACGTATTCCGTCGAGCATGGCGGCGACGGCAATGCCACTTAACGCCTCGTCGTGTTGGGTGATGAGAATTTCAGACGGATTGCTCACTTCACGCAATCCCGAGTTTTGCATTTCGAAAATGCCGATTTCCGCCGTAGAGCCGAAACGGTTTTTAATACTGCGTAACAAGCGGTAGGCATGGTTTCCGTCGCCTTCAAATTGCAGCACCACATCCACAATATGCTCCAACACCTTCGGCCCCGCAATGCTGCCGTCTTTCGTGATGTGCCCGATAATGAACACAGGGATGCCGGTCTGCTTGGCAAATTTCAGCAACTGCGCCGCACACTCGCGGATTTGCGACACGCTGCCTGCCGACGACTCCGCGCGATTGGTAAAAAGCGTTTGGATGGAATCAACCACCATAAATTGCGGCTTCAGTTGTTGCGCCTGCGTGAAAATGTTTTCGAGATTTGTTTCACTCAGGATGTAGCAGTTGCTGCCGTCGCCTTTAAGCCGGTCGGCACGCATTTTGATTTGTTGCGCACTTTCTTCGCCCGACACATACAGCGTTTTCAGCGACGGCGCATGCAACGCCAGTTGCAGGCTCAATGTCGATTTTCCGATGCCCGGCTCGCCACCAATAAGCACCAGCGAGCCCAACACCAATCCGCCGCCCAGCAAACGATTTACTTCTTCGTTTTCGATGTTCAGGCGCGGTTGCTGTTCAAAGGCTATCTGATCTACCCGTTGCGCCGCCGCCTTTTCCTGCGAAAAGAAATTAGCGCTGTTCGCCACCGGTTCCTTACTCACCAATTCTTCCACAAAGGTGTTCCATTCGCCGCATGACGGGCAACGCCCCAGCCACTTTGCAGATTCGTATCCGCACTGCTGACAGAAATATGCTGTTTTTGTTTTAGCCATTGCTTGAATTTACAGCGACAATATCTTCGACATTTTGTATTCCATCTGGTTGATGTCGTTATGGCGGGTGATGGCCTGCTCGAAAGGCGTGCGTGCAATTTCATCATTAATTTTACCAATCATCACGTCTTTTGTGCCGTCGAGCAGGGCGATGACGGCGTTGTAGCCCAATACGCTGGCCAGCACGCGGTCGTTGCAGGTGGGCGAGCCGCCGCGCTGGATATGGCCGAGCGTGGACACCCGCGTCTCGTAAGTCGGCAAAATCTCTTTAACTTTTTGCGCTATTTCCGTGGCGTTTCCGCCGCCAAAACCTTCGGCCACGATAACAATCCCCGATGATTTATTTTTCCGCCGGCCGTATTCCAGATAATTGCATAAATCCTGAATATCGGTTTCGATTTCGGGGATGAGCGTAGCTTCGGCGCCGGTAGCGATAGATGTGCTCAGTGCAATAAATCCGGAATCGCGCCCCATGACTTCCACGAAAAAGATAATATTGTGCGAATCGGCCGTGTCGCGGATTTTGTCTACCGCCTCTATGGCCGTATTGATGGCCGTGTCGTATCCGATGGTGAAGTCGGTGCCGTAAATGTCGTTGTCGATAGTGCCCGGAACGCCCACGATGGGGTAGCCGTATTCCTTGTAGAACTGGTTGGCGCCGCGAAACGACCCGTCGCCGCCAATGACTACCAGCGCATCAATGCCGGCTTCCTGCAAGTGCCGGTAGGCCAGTTTCCGCATATCGGCATCTTTGAACTGTGGGCAACGCGACGATTTGAGTATGGTGCCGCCCCGCGAAATGATTTTTGACACGGAATGGCTTTCCATGGGTATAAATTCTTTATCAATCAGTCCGCAGAAGCCGCGCCTCACCCCTACAATCTGCAATTCGTGAAATATGGCGGTGCGCACCACAGCGCGTATGGCGGC
>JAIRMK010000198.1 GCA_031258755.1 Prevotellaceae bacterium | reverse complement strand
CGCCATACGGCCAATGGTTCGACACGGACTTCTCGCCCAAGTTCTCGGCGTTCTCCACCGCGTTTACCGACTGGCAAAACCCGGCAGAGCGCACCCACCTGAAAACGGACGCGCTGACGGCGGCGGAAAAGGTGTTTGTGCCGAGCTACCGGCAACTCTACACCGGTATGCTGAAAGGCAACCCGCTGGTTACCGACGTCGATTTGGATGCCATGGGGCTGCCCAAGCACAGCAGCGGCGGCAAAACGCCGGCGCCGGTGGCTACCACGTACCCGGACTATGACATCGACAGCGGCACCATCCGCCGGCTCATTATCCACTTCTACGACCAGGGGAGCAAGAAGTCGAAGGCCAAGCCCAAGGGGCAGCACTGCGCGGAAATAAAGTGGGGCATCCTGAGTGCGCCGCCCGCGTCGGTGAACGACCTCGCGCACTCGGACGTTGACACCCACACGCCCTTCACCCTCGAGTTCGACGAGTCGCAGCGCGGCAGCGCCGTATATTTCTGCCTCCGCTGGGAGAACACCACCGGCCAAAAAGGCCCCTGGAGCGAAATCATGAATGCGATAATTCCGTAGCAGCCCCACCCCGACCCGGCCTCACCCCCCAGCCCCCTCTCCCAAGGGAGAGGGGGGAAAGGCAAGGGGAGGGAGCAAAACTCCCCCTCCTTTGGAGGGGTTAGGGGAGGCCTTAAATCTTTAAATTTTTTAAATTATGGAACCAAAAAAGGAAAAGAAAAAGAATTCACCAAGAACAAACTGCTGTGAATCTTTGTGGGAAAAAAGACGAACAGAACTTATTGAAAAGTTGCAAAAGGCCGAAAATGGAAGTTTGCAATCTATACAACTCACTAAGGAAGAATTTAGTGAAGTGGTAAACAGAAAAAAATACGGGTTTAATCTAAAAATTGCGGTCAAAGGTATTAACGGTAAAGCTCAGGCAAGGGGTTTGGCCATTGTGTTAATACGGTCGGGGAAAGGTTCAAAATTATTGCAGAAAGGAAATTACACCATGAAAATGGATAAAAACTTTTTACTCACCATTACAAAACTATAAACACGTATGAAACGCATTTTGCTTTTATTTATAGTATTGGTTCTGTTTCTATTTGTAATATTAGCGGCGGTGTTACAGGGCACGCTGGCGCATGCCCAAAAGAAAACCTTTGTGCGCGACTACACCTACCATGCCAGTGAATTAGATAACAGAGTCTCGGCACAGACGAATGCCACCACCGGAATGCGCAATATCCTCTTGCGTGAGGTAGGCGAATTTCTGCATACCGAACGCACATTTACCCAAGACACCAATTCACAGGAATATTCCGAAAAAGTGGAAGCCATTACGGCGGGCATTGTGGAAATGAAAATACGCGATGAGCAGTGGGATAGCACCACCTATTATATCAAGGCTGAAATGACTGTAGATGCTGCCGTTGTAAACCGCCGGATTGCCGAACTGCTAAACAACAAACAAAAGACCCGGGAGCTGGAAGGAGTGCGTAAACGCATCTTAGCCGCCGAAGCCGAAGCAGTACGTTTGAGAAAGGAACTGAAAGAGACCAAAGACGAGCAGCAACGTCTTACTTTGCAAAAAAAGTACCGGCAAACCATAGAGGCGCTCTCTGCCGAAGAATATTTTACGAAAGGCCATAACGCAATTGAAAATGACTTTAATGAATTGGCTATAGAATATTATCAAAAAGTCATAGCTATTGACTCGAACTATGCTTACACATACTATAACATGGGAATTGCCTATGATGGTTTAAAGGATTACCGCGAAGCCATCCGGTGCTACGAAAAAGCCATCGCCCTTGACCCAAACTTTGCCGCCGCATACCGTAACATGGGAGTTGCCTACAAGAGTTTAAAGGATTACCGCGAAGCTATCCGGTGCTACGAAAAAGCCATCGCCCTTGACCCGAACTATGCCGTCGCATACAATAACATGGGAAATGCCTACAATGATGGTTTAAAGGATTACCACGAAGCCATTCGGTACTACGAAAAAGCCATCGCCCTTGACCCAAACTATGCCTCCGCATACAATAATATAGGACTTGCCTACGCTAATTTACAGGACTACCGCGAAGCCATCCGGCGCTACGAAAAAGCCATCGCCCTTGACCCAAACGATGCCGCCGCATACTATAACATGGGAAATGCCTACGTTAATTTAAAGGATTACCGCGAAGCCATCCGGTGCTACGAAAAAGCCATCGCCCTTGACCCGAACCTTGCCGCCGCATACTATAACATGGGAGGTGCCTATTATGGTTTAAAGGATTATCACGAAGCCATCCGGTGCTACGAAAAAGCCATAGCCCTTGACCCAAACTATGCCTACGCATACAATAATATAGGAGCTTCCTACGGTTGTTTACAGGACTACCGCGAAGCCATCCGGCGCTACGAAAAAGCCATCGCCCTTGACCCGAACAATGCCTCCGCATACTATAACATGGGACTTGCCTACGCTAATTTACAGGACTACCGCGAAGCCATCCGGTGCTTCCAAAAAGCCGTAGCCCTTGACCCAAACTTTGCCGTCGCATACAATAACATGGGAAATGCCTACAATGAGTTAAAGGACTACCGCGAAGCCATCCGGCGCTATCAAAAAGCCATCGCCCTTGACCCAAACTATGCCTCCGCATACTATAACATGGGAAATGCCTATTATGGTTTAAAGGACTACCGCGAAGCCATCCGGTGCTATCAACAAGCCATAGCCATTGACCCAAACTATGCCTACGCATACAATAACATGGGACTTGCCTACAATGATGGTTTAAAGGATTACCACGAAGCCATTCGGTACTACGAAAAGGCCATCGCCCTTGACCCGAACAATGCCGCCGCATACAATAACATGGGAAGGGCCTACAATGATGGTTTAAAGGATTACCACGAAGCCATTCGGTACTACGAAAAAGCCATCGCCCTTGACCCGAACTATGCCTACGCATACATTAACATGGGAAGTGCCTACTATGGTTTAAAGGATTACCACGAAGCCATTCGGTGCTTCCAAAAAGCCATTGCCCTTGACCCAAACTATGCCATGGCATACAATAACATGGGGAATGCCTATGTTGGTTTAAAGGACTACCGCGAAGCCATCCGGTGCTACGAAAAAGCCGTAGCCATTGACCCGAACGATGCCGCCGCATACATTAACATGGGAAGTGCCTACAAGAATTTAGGGAATATACAGGGACAAATTAAAAATTACCGGAAGGCAGCCCAATTAGGATATGAAAATGCGAAAGCGTGGCTGCGGAAGAATGGGTATAACTGGTAAAGACAAACATTTTTATATAAACAAAAATTAGGAGCAATATAATATGAAAGAAAAAATGACACTACATGAGGCAATGATAAAATTGCTGAAAGAGTCACGAAACCCTATGACTACGAGAGAAATTGCCACCGCCTTAAACAAAAACCAATGGTATGAAAGAGGGGATAAAATCCCGATAAAAGCAAATCAAATTTCAGCAAGAGCTAATCGATATCAGAAGCTTTTTTGCGTTAATCGGGGAGTGCGTCCGATGACAATTACTTTGGCAAATAATTAAACTAATTTAATATGAAAAAAATATTATTTTTTACAATTGTAATGTTGTTTGTATGCAGCGGGTACGGACAAAAGCCCTCTACCCCATCAAAAACCCCCACACAGACCTCATGCCGCTTTTGGAGAGAACTCTATGACCCCTTTTGGAATAAAGACAACACTATCTTAATAAGGATTTGTAAGGACGCCAAATTAGGGTACGTAATGGAGTATATAGATATTCTCGATTTGCAAAAACCTGTCGATCCTGATTTGTCAAAATTGTTAATTAAAAAAACAGTCAACGGCAAAACTATGTACATTGATGAGGATAACCCGGAGCAATATTTCGTAGTAGAAAAAAATGGCAATTTATCGGCGTATGATAATTACGGATATATAGAAACTTATAAAAAATATTAAATCGTATGAATAATTTCATTACATGCAGTGTTTGCGGAACACCTTTATCACTTTCCCGAGAGGTTTCTGAGAGTAATGTGATTTATTGTCCCTGTTGCTGCAACAATTTTATTAATCCGCTAAGATATGGGCAGTTCGTGAAGGAGTCGAACAGGAAATTTAATCGCGGCTGTCTCATTCCCATTGGGATAGTCGTAGTGTTGGCTATTATCGGATCTCTTGCCAACATCGACGACTATGATGTTAATTCAACGGTAAAGAATAACCCCCTTGATGGTTCTGTTCATCAAGTTGAACGGTATTTAAAAGAGGAGTATTTAAAAGACCCTAAGAGTTACGAATCAATAGAGTGGTCAGAAGTACAAAAAAATGCTGACGGCACTTATCATGTAAGACACAAATACAGGGCTAAAAACAGTTTTGGCGGATATGTGTTAGAAAACAAAATATTTCATATAGATGATAAAGGAAATATAATCGAGTAATATTTAATGAAACCCTTTTGAGTGAGGTTGAACGAGAGTGGCCTATTTTTTCGCAAGTCGTAAATCGCCCGCAGATGTGGGCGGTTTTTTTGTGGGGGAATGTGCCTAAATACGAAATCCGTATTTTTTGATTTCGGCAATAACAGGTGTGTTTGCTAAAAAATCGTTCTTCCGATAGGTATGCGTTTCAATTAATGTTTCCGCCCCTTTTCTCAAAACCATCAGCCGGACATCGGTATCAAACGACACGGCGTTATCGGGCAGCACAAGGGCAATATCAACATCGCTGTCTTCATTATAGTTCCCTTTGGCATACGAGCCAAAAATCCAAGCCTCCAACACATCAATATTGTTTTGGCGCACCTTTTCCAAATATTGCCGGCTTAATGCTATAACATCGTTTTTATCCATATCCTAAGCGCGTTAATCTTGTCTATCCATTCAACGGTATATTTGTGTGTGCAAAGTTTGTAAAAATCTCGCTTATAATCATCATACCGTGCCCGGATATTAAACTGTGAAATAGTTTCTACAATAACCTCCCTGTCCTCATCAAACACTATTCCTGCCTTTTCTCCAATTCGTTTCAAGTCGTGGATTAAAGGAGGGAACGCGTCCTGCGTCTTGGTATAATACGCTTTGAGTAGTTTTTCTATGACCAGATGCCCTATAAATAATGCCCAACTATAATTCTTTGTATCAAACAGGTCGAGCATTGTTTTATAGTCATTATCGGAACTTTCTACCCAATATGCCGACAATTTGTCTTTATCAAAATCATTTGCCATAGTATTCATTTCAATGTCGCAAAGATAGTTATTGTTGCAATAAAAAGCAAATAACAAATATACCCCTCGCCCCATCACTCACCCGCAGATGTGGGCGGTTTTTTTATCGGAGAAAGGGGGAAAGGGAGAATGGGGAACGGAAAGCGGCAGTGGGCAGGGGCAGTAGGCAGTTTTAAATTTCATAATTCCAAGATTTAAAAATTTAAAGATTTTTAGTTCTTAGTTAACAGAGGCAAGGGTAAGAATGTTTTTGGGAAAAGCAAAAAGATTGACGACTTTTGACTTACGATTGACATATTAAAGGATTTCATTATTCAAAATGGAACGAGAAAAGTATCATCCGGGAATTCATGCGGCTGATGGCGTCGCCGTAGGCCTCAAATCCTTCGGCAATATTGCCGGATTTCACGTTGGTGAGCCCGCCCGAATATTTTACTTCAAACGACAGCTTGAAGTAGTAGAAAAACCAGTCGAACCCGAAGCCGCCTTCATAAAACGGCTCAAAGGGCGCCACGCCGATTACCACGCCTTTCGAGGGGTTGACTTTCCCGCCGAGATTGTAGCGGGCTGCCGCGCCGGCAATGAGGTAAGGTCTGAAATTGCTGTGCCGGTTGGCCGAAAATTTGAGCAGCAGGGGCACTTCAATGTAGTAGGAGTCGTATTGCGAGGAGTGCACCAGCGGGCCGTTCACGCCCTGGTAGAAGTTGAGCTCCCGCTGGCCGAAGCAAATGCCGAACCCCGACCGCAGGTGCCAGTTCCGTATGAGGCGGTAGTCCACAATTCCGTTGATGTTAAATCCTGCCCCCGGCATGGTGACTTCGGCCATGAGCGGGACGTTGCCAAGGGCCGGCACCGGCTTTTCGGAATTTACTATGGCGTAGTCGAAAATGTGGCCGCCGAGGGTGAACCCGAACCGCCATTTCCGCGCATAGTCATAGTGCAGCAGGTGCAGCTCGATGGTTTGTAGTTGCGCTGCGGCCGGCCATGTAAGGACGGTGAGGAGTAATATCAAGGTGAAATGTTTCATCCGAGATGCAAATATAGTTATTTTTTATTTGCAGTGTAGAAACAGCACACGCCGCCGGTGAACGGCCGGCAGGTTAGGGTGGTAAATCCTGCGTGTGCCAGTTCGGAAAGAAACGCTTCGCGTTGCGGGAAGGTGTTTATCGACTGGGGCAGATAGCGGTAGGCGGCGCGGTGTGCGGAAATCAAACGGCCGAAAAAGGGGATAAGGCGGAATGAATAGAAGCGGTAGCATTGTTTCAGCGGAAAGTGCATGGGCGTAGTGAGCTCAAGTACGGCAAGGGTTCCGCCGGGTTTGAGTACCCGCTGCAGTTCGGCTAATGCTTGTTGCAGGTGCTCGAAGTTCCGTACGCCGAATGACACGGTGGCCACGTCAAATGAGCCGTCGGGGAAGGGGAGGGCTTCGGCTTGCGCCTGTATGAAGCGCAGTTTTTCAAGTTTGCGGGCTTTCTTTTTTGCGATGGCCAGCATGTCTCCGGCAATGTCTATGCCGGTTACAGCGGCCTTTGTTTTGCGGTGCAGCAGCAGGGCAAGGTCGCCGGTGCCGGTGGCTACGTCGAGAATATGTCGGGGGTTTTGTTTCGCGATACGGCGCACGAGTCGCCGCCGCCACAGGTGGTCGAAGCCGAAGGAGAGAAAATGGTTGAGGAAATCGTAGTGCGGCGCAATGTCGTTGAACATGCCGGCGATGCGTGCCGTGCTTTTATCGAGGCTCCGGGCGGTCATGTGCGTTATGCGTGCTGCGGGCGGCCGTCGAGGAGTTGCGCAAGCGCCGTGTCGTAAATCAGTTTGAAGTCGTTGACGAAGCCGAACGACACGTCGTCAATCCGTAATTCGCCTTTGGTAACGTGTCCCAGCGTGGTAACAGGCACGGATTGCGTGGCCATGAAATTAAGGAAATGGGTTTCCTGCGCGGGCGACACGGATACGACGATGCGCCCCTGCGCTTCGCCGAACAGGAAAGCGTCGGTGCGTATTTCGGCGTCGGTGGTCACGTCAAAGCCCAAGTTTCCGGGCATGGCCGATTCGAGCAGGGTGATGAACAGCCCGCCGTCCGACACGTCGTGCGCGCTTTGTATCAATCCCGCCCTGATGACGCCAAGCGTGGCCTGTTGCAGGGCAAATTCTTCATCGAGGTCGAACCATGGCGCCGGCGAGGCTTTGATACCGTGGTAGCTGTACAGGTATTCCGACGAAGCCAGGTCTTCGCGCGACACGCCGAGCAGATATATCATGTCGCCTTTTTGGTGAAAGGCCAGGGTGGTCTGGTGCGCCTTGTCGGCCAGCACGCCCAACATGCCGATGGTTGGCGTGGGGTTGATGGCTTCCGTTTTGCCTTTTATTTCCGACTGGTTGTAGAAGCTCACGTTGCCGCCGGTAACCGGCGTGCCGAAACGCTCGCAGGCACGCCCCATTCCTTTTATGGCGTGTACGAATTGCCAATACACTTCGGGATGGTAAGGGTTTCCGAAGTTGAGGCAGTTGGTGATGGCGCAGGGCTCGGCGCCCGAACACACCACGTTACGCGCACTCTCGGCCACGGCAATCATGGCGCCGATTTCGGGGTCGGCCTTTACGTAGCGGCTGTTACAGTCGGTACACAGCGCCAGCGCTTTGTTGGTGCCTTTAATGTTTACCACGCCGGCGTCGGACGGGCGGTTGGTGCTCATGTTAACCGTGCGCACCATCGAGTCATACTGCTCATATACCCAGCGTTTGCTGGCGATATTGGGATTGGCGGTCAATGCCATGGCTACCTGTTTCAGGTCGACGGGCTGGGGCACTTTGCTGTTCTCATATTTTTTATATTCGCGGTAGTAAGCCGGCTCTTTATATTCGCGGTCATATTGTGGCGCACCGCCGCCCAGCACTAATACCGATGCGGGCACTGCGGCCTTGAGCTCACCCTCGTGATAAAATTCCAGTTTGTCCTCTTCAATGACCTCCCCGATGATTTGACAGGCCAGGTCCCATTTCTTGAAGATGGCTTCCACGCTGGCCTCTTCGCCTTTTTTTACGACCACCAACATGCGCTCCTGCGATTCGGAGAGCAGGATTTCCCATGCTTCCATGTGCTGTTGGCGCATGGGCACTTTGCTCAAGTCGATGCGCATGCCGCACCCGCCGCGTTCGCTCATTTCGCTTGTAGAGCAGATAATGCCGGCCGCGCCCATATCCTGCATGCCCACTACGGCGCCGCTTTGTATGAGCTCCAGCGAGGCTTCGAGCAGCAGTTTTTCCATGAAGGGGTCGCCCACCTGAATGGAGGGGATGTCGTTGGCCGAGTCTTCGGTGATGTTGGCCGATGCGAAGGAAGCGCCGTGTATGCCGTCTTTTCCGGTCGACGAGCCTACGATATATACCGGATTGCCTGCGCCCGATGCGGTGGCCGAGATGGTTTCCCCTTTCCGTACCAGTCCCACCGACATGGCGTTTACCAACGGATTGACATGGTAACATTCGTCAAAATAAACTTCGCCGCCCACCACCGGAACGCCGAAGCAATTACCGTAATGGCTGATGCCTTTTACTACGCCGCGCAGGAGGAATTTTGTGCGCTCGTCGGCCGGATTGCCGAAACGCAGGGAGTTGAGTTGTGCAATGGGGCGCGCGCCCATGGTGAAGATGTCGCGGTTAATGCCGCCTACGCCGGTGGCCGCGCCCTGCACGGGCTCTACCGCACACGGATGGTTGTGTGATTCGATTTTGAAAGCACAGGCCAAACCGTCGCCAATGTCCACCAGGCCGGCGTTTTCCTCACCGGCTTCGGCCAAGATGTGTTTGCCTTTCTTTGGCAGTGTTTTCAGCCATTTGATGGAGTTTTTATACGAAGCATGTTCGCTCCACATGGCCGAGAAAATACTCAGTTCCGTGAAATTAGGGAGGCGTCCCAGTATTTCTTTGATTTTGTCAAACTCCTCAGGCAGTAATCCCAAGTCTTTTGCTGTGTCGTAGTTTATAGCCTGCATAAAGATTATTCTTTGTTTTCCGTTTCTTCTTTGGCTGTTTCTTCTTTGGCGTCGTTTTCGTCGTCTTCGAACTCAAGCATGTCGTTTTTCTGTAATATATTGTACCACTCCACCAATTTTTTTATGTGCGAGGTATATACGCGGTCGCGGTCGTAGTTGGGCAATACCGTTTCCATGAATTTTTGTAAAGCGGTTGCGTCCGATTTGTGGTCAATGGCGGGCTCTCCGTTTTGGCAAGCTTTGATTTTGAGCAGCACTTCTTTCAATGGCATTTCGTCGGTATCGGTGAATATGGCTACTTCCGCCAGGTTCGTCACGCGCATGGAAGGGCCGGCGCTCATTCGTTTTTTGTCCGACATGGCTTCTACAATCACACCGTTGCGACCTTGTGAAATTAAGGAAAATAATCCCGGATAGCCGGAAATGTACAGAACTTTTTGTAAATTGGTTTTCATATATGCTTTAAAATATTTTCGTGAATTGTTAATACTTGCGGCAATAGCGCCTGTTGGTCATCGTTGACAATGATGAACGTGGCTTTCGCGTTGCGTTTCTCGTCGGGCCATTGCCATTGCATCCTGTTTTTTACTTCCTGCACCGTGATGTTATCGCGCTGCATGGTGCGTGTGATACGCAAGGCTTCCGGCGCTGTTACGGCAATGGTGCAGTCCATTTTTTCATTTGCCCCGCTTTCAAACAGGATGGCTGCTTCCTGCACCACGTAGGGCGCTTGCTGCTGCTGTGCCCATTGGTGGAAGTGTTGCAACACCAGCGGGTGCACCAGTGCGTTGACTTTTTGCAGCAGGCGGCCATCAGAAAAGATAAGCGCGGCCATCCGTTTACGCTGCAGGCATCCGTTTTGATAGATGTCTTCGCCCAGGAGGCCGGTCAGCGCCTGGCGTAATCCCTCATGGGTGTCGTAAAGTTCTTTAGTTACGGCGTCGGCATAGAATACGGGTACGCCCACCGCATGAAGAATGCGGGACACCACTGTTTTCCCGCTACCCATTCCACCACTTAGTCCCACGGTTATCATTGGTTAATCACTTTCAAACAACAACGATTCGGTAATAATATGTTCTACCTTTATGCCGTCGCCTCCTATGGCTTCTATGATAGAGCCCTGTATGGCGCTTGTCGGTATGTGATATTCTACCTGGTCTTCAATTAATGTGCGCACGGCCTTTGTTCTTTTTATGTCAATGTCGAGGTGCGCGGGGCGGGTCAGGTGTTTCATGATGTAAAAACCACTTGCCCTTACCCTGATTTTTAAAAGATTTTCGGCGCAGTTGGCTGGCGTTTTTTCCGTGCTGCTATATACGCATGCCGTAAATGACAATTGATAGGGATACTCTTTCGACAATTTGTTGATAAAGCATGCGCCGGTCGCTCCCAGCACAAAAAGGAGGAAAACATACGATTTCCGGTTTACTATTTTACTTGGCAGGCGCATCCGACATATCTTTCAATATCGTTGATTTATCGAAGCGCAATTTCACGTTTGTGTCCACTTCCACGATGGCGTAGTTGTCTTTAAGTTCGACAATGACGCCGTAAATTCCGCCGGAAGTCACTACCCGGTCGCCCTTTTTCAGTTCTTCACGGAATTTGCGTAATTCTTTCTGGCGTTTTTGTTGCGGGCGTATCATGAAAAAGTACATGACCACAAAAATCAGGCCCATCATTAAAAGGAAATTTAAACTTCCACCACCGCCTTGTGCGCTTTCTCCTCCCTGTTCTTGGAGGAATACAAATGTTCTCATAAATTATATATGTTTAAATTTATTATTTGGTTTTTTTATGATTGTTTCTTCAATGAGTCCCCGCCCGCTCTTTTTGATGACGCCTTCATGCAGCAGGTTCTGAATGACTTTGTCGAGTACGCCGTTTACAAAGACATGGCTGTTGCGCGTGCTGTAGTATTTGGCGATTTCCACATATTCGTTGATGGTTACCTTGACAGGGATACTGGGAAAGGCAAGGGCTTCGGAAAGTCCCATGACAATGAGCGCCATGTCCACAAATGCAATACGGTCTGATTCCCAGTTTTGTACATATTGATGCGCAAGCTGTGAATGTTCTTTAAAGTGTTCCAGCGAATAGCGGAGCAGTTCGAACACGTATTCTTCATCATCGGGAGCGCGAAACATCGGCATGAGGATGTTTTCCGTATCCCGTTCCCGCTCCGGGCGAAGGTTGTTTATTGTCCTGATAATGGATATAAGCGCGAAACCGACGTCATCGGCCCAATAAGCATTCGTTTCCTCTATCATGCTTTCTATCTGTTCGTTGCCCTCGAATTCGTTTCTGAAAAATTCTTCCACAAGGCGCAATTCTTCATGGAAAGAATTACTCATAGACGACATATAGTCCTTGTAATAAGGACGTTCCATCATTTTGATATAGATTTGTTTTATCACGTCGGCGTGTTCCCGCCAATTCAAATGCTGTTTTGCATTGTGCTTTTGCAGTGCCGTGTTTTCCCTTAGAATTGTAATTACTTCATTGTTAATGAACTTTTTATTGGGATTGGCTTCTGCTTCGGAGGGTTTAAATTTCCGTAAGCCGATTTCTATGCGTTCTTCGGCATAGTCGGCTACTGCAATAATAGCTGAAAGTAAATAGTGGTAAAGATCGTAAGTTTTCTCCAAACTGGCTCTTAAATCTTTTTCGGCATGTAACAGCGAATCGTTGTCAGAGTAAGCATAGCTGAACAAGATTTTAAATGCTTTTACACGTAAAAAACGGCGTGTCAACATAGTTCTTCTTAATTCTATAAAAAACAAATTTTCTACAAAGATAGTTTTTTAACATTTAAAATACGAATAAAGTAATAATTTATTTTATTTTTGCAGGGTAAATTAATTAAAATATTGTGGTTATGATGGATGATCTTGATCGGAGTGATTTTCCGGAACATGCTGGTGATGACGTTTTTTCAAAGTCAGTACGAGCAGGAAAGAGGACCTATTTTTTTGATGTGAAAGCAACAAAAGGTAGCGATTTGTATCTTACGTTAACAGAAAGTAAACGCCGGGTTGACCGTGAAGGGCGTTTTATTTATGAAAAACATAAGATATTCCTGTATAAAGAGGATTTTGAGAAATTTGAAGAAGGGCTGAATGAAGCCATTGCGTACATTAAGAAGCATGCTCCCGAGATTGTGCCGCGGGAAGAACGCAAGGGTTCCGACTTCTCGGGCGTGGAATTTGAAGATTTGAGTAATTAATTACGCGAATACTTCTTTAGCAGCAGCTTTGAGGGTGTTTTTGAGTAAAGATACCCGGGTCATTGGCCCTATGCCTCCCGGTACGGGTGTAATATAACTGCATCTGGGCGCTACCTCATTGAAATTTACATCGCCGGCGAGGCGAAATCCATTTTTTGTAGCCGCTTTTACGCGGGTAATGCCTACATCAATTACAACAGCGCCTTCACGTACCATGTCGGCGGTCAGAAATTCAGGTTTGCCGAGGGCTGCAATGATAATATCAGCCTGCAGGCACAAGGCTTTTATGTTGCTGGTCTGGCTGTGGCAGAGGGTCACGGTGCAATTGCCGGGGTTTGCTTTCAGGGAGAGGAGGTTGGCCACAGGCCGTCCCACGATGTTGCTGCGACCGATGACTACCACATGTTTCCCCGCCGTTTCAATATGATAGCGCGCCAATAGCTCCATGATGCCGTCGGGGGTCGCCGATATGTAACTTGGAAGTCCTGCCACCATACGTCCTACGTTCAAGGGGTGAAAGCCGTCCACATCTTTTTTCGGGTCAATGGCTTCAATGATTTTCTGCTCGTTAATATGTTTGGGTAAAGGTAACTGAACAATTAAACCGTCGATATCGGCGTCGCGGTTTATGTCGTTTACTTTTTGGAGCAGTTCTGCCTCTGTGGTGGTATCGGGCAAGCGGATGACGGTGGATTGCATGCCTACCTCATGGCAGTCGCGTTCTTTGCTATTGACATAAGTTTCGCTGGCGCCGTCGCAGCCCACTAAAATGGCTGCAAGATGCGGGGTCTTCTTTCCCTCTTTTTTCCATTGCTGTACGGTTTGTGCAATTTCTTTTTTCAGCGTTTCGGCCGTGGCTTTTCCGTCGAGTATAGTCATGGTGTTGAGTTGTTGAAGTGTTGAGGTGTTGAGTTGTTGAGGTGTTTATCGTTGCACTCCCCGCATGGCGCCCATAGCCCGCATCATATTCTTTCCGCCGCCGAGGTTTTTCATCATTTTGCGCATATCGTCAAATTGTTTCATGAGGCGGTTTACTTCGGCAATGTTGGTGCCGCTGCCCATGGCCACACGTTTACGCCGGCTGCCGTTAAAAATAGCGGGATTGGCGCGTTCTGTGGGCGTCAT
>JAIRMK010000116.1 GCA_031258755.1 Prevotellaceae bacterium | reverse complement strand
AGGCAACTCGAGGCCATTCTCTATTCTTTTGAATGGGAATAGTTTTTTACTTTTTAATTTTTGTATTACTTTTGCAGTTTAAACAGCGATTAATTTATGGAACATATTTTTTCTTCTTCGATTGGTAAAAAATTGGTGATGAGCCTTAGCGGCATGTTTTTGATGATATTTCTAATTATTCATGCCGTAGCTAATGTGTTGGCGTTGTTTGGCCGCGAAATTTACAATGACGTGTGTCATTTCATGGATACCAACCCGGTTATTCAAGTGATGGTGCCGGTGCTGGCGTTCGGTTTTATGATTCATATTCTATATGCCACGTGGCTAACTTACCGCAACCTCAAAGCACGCGGTGCGCAAACCTATGCCGTAGGCACCAAAACAAAAGCGTCGTCGTGGGCGGCGCAGAACATGTTCGTGCTGGGGCTTATTGTGGTGGGCTTTCTCGCCTTGCACCTTTATCACTTTTGGGCTAAAATGCAACTGCAACACTTCATCGGCGGCCATGCGTCGGACGACCCTTACAGCTTGGTGGCCGGGTTATTCCGTCAGCCGCTCTACGTCGCTATTTACCTGATTTGGATAGGCGCCTTATGGTTTCACCTGCGTCATGGCTTTTGGAGCGCCCTGCAAACCGCAGGCCTCAACAATTCAAAATGGCTGAAACGCCTGAAAGGAATTGCCTTGATTTACGCCACCATCATTGCGCTGGCTTTCGCCTCCGTGCCGCTATTCTTCCTGCTCGGACTAGATCATCTATAGTGATTAGTGATTAGTGGTTAGTGATTAATCACTAACCGTTAACCGTTAATCACTAAAATCACGTCTATGTTTTTTCATTTGTACCCCTGCAAATGACTTCCTGACGACGTCATTTTTTCATTTGTACCCCTGCAAATGACTTCCTGACGACGTCATTTTTTCATTTGTACCCCTGCAAATGACTTCCTGACGACGTCATTTTTTCATTTGCACCCCTGCAAATGACTTCCTCATGGCATTATTTTTTCATTTGTACCCCTGCAAACGACTTCCTCATGGCATGAGTAAGGGGGAAAGGGAGAACGGGGAAAGGATTTACGACTTACGATTAACCATTAATCATTAATCATTAATCATTAATCATTAACCATTAACCATTAACCATTAACCATTAACCACTAATCACACGCCGTTTTCGCAGTAATTGATGAACGCGTTGTTGACTACTTTATGGCCGCCGGGCGTGGGGTAGTCGCCCGAAAAATACCAGTCGCCGGTGTGGCCGGGGCAAGCGGCATGCAAGCCTTCGATGGATTGATATACAATTTCCACTTCCGCTTTGATGTCGGCCGGGCGTAAAATTTCCGCTATCTTTCTCGCGATTTGCTCTGCGGTGAATGGGCGGTAAATATCTTTTACGTGGTTCACGAGTTGTTCGCTGGGCAAGCCTTGTTGCGCCTTGCATTTACGGTACACATCTTCAATCACGGCGGCCTGTTTGGTTTCTTTCAGCAGTTCAATGGCGGCGAGAAACGCGCAAAATTCGGTCATGTGCGACATTTCAATACCGTAACAGTCGGGGTAGCGTATTTGCGGTGCAGAACTTACGATTACAATCTTTTTGGGGTCAAGCCGGTCGAGTATCCGCAGGATACTTTGTTTGAGCGTAGTGCCGCGCACAATAGAGTCATCAATGATTACAAGGCTGTCGATGCCGCGACGTACCACGCCATAAGTCACGTCATACACGTGTTCCACCATGTCGTTGCGTGAAGTATCTTCGGTGATGAAAGTACGCATTTTCACGTCTTTTACGGCGATTTTTTCCACGCGCAGGCGTTTGTTCATGATGCGTTGGAAAGCCTCGTTGCCGGAGGTTTTGTCAAGGGCAAGGAGTTGTTTTTTCTTTTCTTCAATGAGAAAATCCTCTAAACCTTTTACCATGCCGAGGAAAGCGGTTTCGGCCGTGTTGGGAATGTAAGAGAAAATGGTATTGTCGAGGTCGTAGTTGATGGTTTTCAGAATTTGCGGCGCCAATTGTTCACCGAGTTTTTTACGTTCGCGGTAAATATATTTGTCGGTGCCGCGTGAAAAATAAATGCGTTCAAAAGAACAGGCGGTTCGTTTTTTGGGTTGTTGTATTTGTTGCAGTTCCCAATTTCCATTGCGTTTAATAATGATAGCCTCGCCGGGCATGAGTTCTTTCACCGTGAAAGTGTGTACTTTCATGGTTGTTTGAATTACGGGGCGTTCGGAGGCTACTACTATAATTTCATCGTCTGCATAATAAAAAGCGGGACGAATGCCGTGCGGGTCACGCAGCACAAAAGCGTCGCCGTTGCCGATAAGGCCGCCGATGGCATACCCGCCGTCGAAGCGACGGGTGGCGGCTTGCAGCACATTCGGGATGTGAAGTTGTTCGGCCAGCAGGCGGGCTATTTTCCGTTTGTCGGTTTCCGTTTCACGCAATAATTTATATATCCGTTCATTTTCTTCATCGAGGAAAAAACCCATTTTTTCGAGAACGGTTACCGTGTCCGACAAGTCGCGCGGGTGTTGCCCGATTTCTATCAGATGGTCAAAAATTTCATCGGCGTTAGTGAGGTTGAAATTTCCGGCAATCACGAGGTTGCGCGATTCCCAATTGCTGGGGCGCACCACCGGGTGCACGTATTCGATAGACAGGCTGCCGTGTGTGCGGTAGCGCAAGTGCCCGAGATAAAGTTCTGCAAGATACGGCACATTTTCCTTAATCCATTGCTCATTCACATCGTGTTTTTTTTCGAGCACGGAAGTGGCGTTGTTGATAGTGTCGAACACATCGCGGATGGGCGTGGCGGAGTTAGACCGTGTGCGGTCAATGTAAGGCCGGCCGGAAGGGGAGTCTAACTTCAGCGCTGCTACGCCGGCGCCGTCCTGTCCGCGGTTATGCTGCTTTTCCATGAGCAGGTACAGGCGTTGTAACCCATAGAACCATGTGCCATATTTGTTTTTGTAATGGCTTAGCGGTTTTCGCAATCTGATGAGTGCAATGCCACATTCATGGTTCAGCGCATCTGTCATAATGCCGGATAATTTATGTGATCTTTAATAATAAAAGCGCCGGGATATTGTTCTACAATAGCGCGGAGAAAACGCATGGCTTCGGATTTGGTGCGGAAATCGCCCACAGCCACCTTGAAATAAAGATTTTGGTAAGTATAATAAGTAGGCATGTCGGGATATTGCGTTCTGAAATTCGCTTCCGCCTCCAAGGCGCGCTGACGGGCGTTTTGACTGTTGTCGAAGAAAATCCGTACGCGAAAACCCTGTAATCTTTTGTAGTGATTTCGTGCCACATAATTATTGAACAATTCCTTTATAGCCGTGCTTTGCCTGAGAATAATGTGACTGCCGTTGTCTGCCGGTGATTGAAGATGCAACAACATGTCGGGATGACGTACGAGGCTGTCTGCACGTTCTTGCGCCGCAAGGACTCCATGCGCCAGCAGAAAAATTATTGCCATTAAAAATCTTTTTTGGCTCATCATAAACTCCGGAGTAAATCTTTGATGGTTGTTTTCGTTACTTTATGTTTCTTGGTAAACGCGCCTGCCTTGACTTTGACAAAACCGATTACTTCAAATTTATCTAACATATTGTCGAAATTACTGCCGATGGCGGTCAATGCGGCGAGGTTGCTAATCGACGCTTGAAGCGGTATAGCGAAGTCGCCGTTAAATTGGGACGGAAGGGTGGTTTTGTTGGTGGACTCGAGAAGGCCGAGATACGTTTCCCCCAACCATATATCAAGTTCAACGTCGTCAATAATAATATTTTTTTTGTTGGCATTTTCAATCTTGAGCACCAGGTTAAAACTTATGTTCGACATGGTTTTGATCGATACGTTGTCGATTTTGGCGTCTTTAATTTTGATTTCTTCTAATTTGACACAAGAAGAAACTGTTAATAGCAAAAGTGAAAAAAGAATAATTTTTTTCATGATGAACAATTTTGTGCAAATATAGCGGAAAAATTTTGAATTGCTTATTGATAAAAGATTTTTTCTTTACTATTAAACCACTTTTTTATATCTTTGTGAAAATTATGGAGAACAAAGCTATTTATATCGAGACCTATGGTTGCCAGATGAATGTGAACGACAGCGAAGTGGTGGCGGCCATCATGCAGCAGGCGGGTTATGGTATGGCGAGCGAGTTGGCAGCGGCCGATGTGGTATTTGTGAATACATGCTCAATACGTGAAAATGCGGAGCAGCGGGTGTGGGGGCGTTTGGAAGTGTTCCGCCAGCAGAAACGGCGCAATCCGGCGCTGTTGGTGGGCGTGTTGGGCTGTATGGCCGAACGGTTGAAAGAAGAATTGTTGGAAAAGGGAATTGTGGATATTGTGGCAGGCCCCGATGCTTATCGCGACTTGCCGCGTTTGACGGCGCAGGCCGGGCTTGGGCAAAAAGCAATCAATGTGTTGTTGTCGCGTGAAGAGACGTATGCCGACATTTCGCCGGTGCGGATGGATAAGAACGGCGTCACGGCTTTTGTGTCGATTATGCGGGGCTGCAACAACATGTGTACCTACTGCGTAGTGCCTTATACGCGGGGCGGCGAGCGAAGCCGCGAGCCGGCAACCATTGTGCGCGAAGTGCAGGAACTGTTTGAGCGCGGGTACCGTGAAGTGACGCTGCTGGGGCAAAATGTAGATTCGTATGCATGGGCGGATGTGAAAGAGCCGGCGAAAGTTGTGAATTTTGCCCGCCTGTTGGAGTTGGTGGCTTTGGTGAGCCCGCAGTTGCGCGTGCGTTTTGCCACGTCGCATCCGAAAGATATGAGTAATGGCGTGCTGTACACAATGGCGATGTATCCGAATATTTGCGACCATATTCATTTGCCGGTACAGTCGGGCAGCACGCGGATACTGACACTGATGAACCGGAAATATACGCGGGAAGAATATTTGGCGCGGGTGGCGAAAATCCGTGAAATCATTCCCGGTTGCGCCATCTCCACAGATATTATTGCCGGTTTTTGCAGCGAAACCCTGGAAGACCATGAAGCCACTTTGTCACTGATGCGGGAGGTGGGGTTCGACCAGGCGTTTATGTTTCAATATTCGGAGCGGCCGAACACGAAGGCTGCCCGTCATTTTAAGGATGATGTGCCGCCGGAGGAAAAAACGCGCCGGCTGAATGAGATTATTGCGTTGCATAATACCTTATCGCTGAAAAGCAATGAGCAGGAAGTGGGACAAGTGCGAGAAGTGTTGGTAGAAGGCGTATCAAAGCGTTCTGCCGAAGAATTATTTGGCCGTACACCACAAAATAAAGTAGTGGTTTTTCCGAAAAATAACTGTGATATTGGTACGTATGTAAATGTTAAAATCATACGTTGTTCTTCGGCCACATTGATTGGTGAATTCATGCATAGATAATTTTATACATAACGATACTATGAGAGAGGCGCTTATTACGTCCCTGCGTAATTCAAAAATCGCTAATGTGCTTGAGCTAAAAGAGAAATCACGAGAGCGACATGCACAAGGTTTGTTTGTGGTGGAAGGTGCACGCGAAATAAAGCAAGCGTTGTCATCGGGCTACAAATTGAATTCGCTTTTTTTATGTGACCGGATAGGCACGGCCACTATCTTTGAACATTCGCTGCCCGCGTCCACCCGAGTGTATCCGGTAAGTGGCGAGGTGTTTGCTAAAATGGCCTACCGTGAAAATTCGGACGGTCTGGTGGCGGTGATGCTGTTGAATAAATGCTCACTGGATGAGGTGAAGTTGTCGAAAAATCCGTTTGTCATTATTATGGAAGCGGTAGAAAAGCCGGGGAACTTGGGGGCAGTGTTGCGTACGGCCGATGCCGCCGCCGCCGATGCGGTGGTGATTTGTGATCCGCATACAGACCTGTATAATCCGAATGTAATTCGTTCGAGTATCGGGTGTGTGTTTACCCAACAGGTGGTGACCTGCTCTTCCGAAAGTGCGCTGCAGTGGTTGAAAGCCAAGGGCATTAAGTCTTTCGCAGCGGAGTTGGAGGCGTCACAAAAATATCATGAAACGGATTTTACGCAACCCTGCGCCATTGTGATGGGAACAGAGGCCACCGGCCTCACGGCATTTTGGCTGGAACACGCCGATGCGCGGATAAAAATTCCCATGCGTGGAAAAATCGATTCGCTGAATGTGTCGGTGACCACGGCTGTATTGACGTTTGAAGCCATGCGGCAACGTGGATTTAAGGATATATAAAAGTAAAGTATATGTCTTCTGGTGTAAAATGTTTTGGATTGGCGGGCATGCCGGTTTCACAGAGCAAAAGTCCGGCGTTGTTTCATGCGGCGTATCACGGAAAATATAAGTATGAACTGTTTCCTGCCGCTACGGCGGAAGAAGTAATGCGCTTGTTCCATGCACATGGTTTGTCGGGCATGAATATTACCATGCCATTGAAAGAACTGGTGCTGCCGCTTATGGCAGCGCTCAGTGAAGATGCCGCGTTATTGCAGGCCGTGAATACGGTGGTGTGGCGGCAGGATGTGCTGCGGGGCTACAATACCGATGTGCAGGGTGTAACCGGAGCATTGGCGGAGGCCGGCATTACGCTAAACGGACGGCGATGTGTGGTGCTTGGCGCGGGAGGCGCGGGGCGTGCGGCGGCTTGTGCGTTGGCGCATGCGGGCGCCACGTTGGTCATAGCCAACCGAACAGCCGACCGTGCTGAAGCGGTAGCCCAATTGTTTCATGCCACATCCCTGTCTTTGATGGAGGTGTTGCAGCATAGCGACGCGTATGAAGTGATTATAAATACGCTGCCTGCTGCGGCCAACGTGGCTACACATTTACATCTGACCGCACAACATACGGTGTTAGACGCCGACTATGCGCACAAACCCTTGAAGGCGCTGTGCCGGAATGCCGGAGCCACGTATATCGACGGAAGCCGTTGGTTATTGCATCAAGCCATTCCCGCTTATCGTCTTTTTAC